>JAUNBY010000213.1 GCA_030526935.1 Clostridia bacterium | reverse complement strand
AGGTGTGCCGCGAGGTGCGCAAGGTGTCGAACATACCCATAATAATGCTCACCGCGAGGGACGAGACCTTCGACAAGGTGCTGGGTCTCGAGCTTGGCGCGGACGACTATATCGTAAAGCCCTTCGAGCCAAAGGAACTTGTAGCCAGAATAAAGGCCGTAACCAGGCGCTACCAGACGACCGAAAGCCCCGAAAAAGAGGTCGTATATCCGGGTCTTACCGTGAACATCAGCCACTACACCGTCACCTATCAGGGCAAGAACGTCGAAATGCCGCCCAAGGAACTGGAGCTGTTGTATTTTCTCGCCTGCAAGCCGGGGCTTGTCTTTACGCGCGAGCAGCTTTTGTCGCAGGTCTGGGGCTACGATTTCTTCGGCGACTCCAGAACCGTAGACGTCCACATAAAGCGCATTCGCGAAAAGCTGCCCAACTGCGAGCAGTACGGCTGGGCGATAAAGACGGTCTGGTCGGTCGGATATAAATTCGACCTGATGTGATGTTTAAGCAGAACAGGCTGTTTTGGAAGCTGGTCTGGGCGTTTTTGATGACGCTTCTTCTGGTCGCGTTCATGATGTCGGCGATGATGGTCGTCATGGTGTCCTCGGAGCGCGCGCGGTCGATGGAGAACGAGCTTTACGTACACGCGCGCGATCTGTCAAAGCTCATGGGACAGTCCGACTTCATGTCCATATGGCGGCGCGATACCGCCCTTACCGAGACTCTGGGCTGGAAGATAGAGCAGATACGCGAGGAATACGACGCCGACGTGTGGCTTGTCACGGCGGCCAGGAGCGTGTGGGTAGTCAGCGGAGGCGCTTACGACGATTCTATAATAAATGACGAAAACGTCATTCGCGAGCTTTTCAACGTCCTCTCCGGCGAGGAAATACGCGTCGAGGGGCTCATACCGGCGCTTGGCCAGAGGGTGTTGACGGTTGGCGTTCCCTGGCGCGACAGGGCGGGATGGGTCGCGGGCGCGGTTCTTGTACACATATCGCTCGACGACTTGACCGTGGACTACGCCGACGTCATAACCAGAGCGGCTCAGGCGACTATAGTGGCGATGCTGTTCGGAACGGTGCTGGCGATGATAATATCCAAAAATCAGACCGATCCGCTAAGACAGATACAGCTCACGCTTGCGGATTTTTCGCACGGAAATTTCGACCGCCGCGTAAGGGTCAGGGGCGATTACGAAATACAGCAGCTCGCCCGGGCGTTTAACCAGATGGCTGAGGATCTGTCCAACCTCGAAAACTCCCGGCGAAGCTTCGTGGCGAACGTCTCTCACGAGTTGCGTTCTCCCCTTACGTGCATATCCGGCTATGTGGACGGGCTTCTCGACGGAACCATAGCCGAAAACGACCGCGAGAAGTACCTCAATATAGTAAAAAGCGAGACCGTGCGCCTGACAAAGCTCGTCAAGGAGCTTCTGGACCTGTCGAGGATAGAGTCGGGCAAGATGGAGTTTAAACCCACGCCCTTCGACATGTGCGAAACAGCGCGCGTGGAGCTTATCAAATTCGAGAGGCGCATAGACGAAAAGCGCCTGGAAGTGGAGGTCAACCTCCCCGACGAGCCTGTGACGGTCGTATTTGATCGCGACGCCATAAGTCAGATAATGACAAATCTCATAGACAACGCGGTTAAATACTCCGACGAGGGCGGAAGGATAGTTTTAAACGTGGGTAAATCCGACGCGAAGTGCCTCGTATCCATAGCGAATACCGGCGAGGGCATACCCGACGAGGACATAAAGCACATATTCGACCGCTTCTACAAGGTCGATAAAGCCCATACCTCCGGCATGGGAACGGGACTGGGGCTGTCCATCGTCAAAAAAATGCTCGAACAGCAGGGCGAAGCCATAACGGTGACGAGCGATACGGAACTGACCACGTTTGAATTTACATTATCCCTTAAAAATTGAAAAGCGAGGTAAACCCATGAAAAAACTGTTTTCCCTTGTACTGGCGCTGGCTTTACTTTCGACGGCGGCTTACGCCACGGGCTATGAAGCCATATACTCGTCGGACAACCCTATTCCCGCGATAGTCAGAGCCGTGCGCCCGGCGGTGGTCGAGGTCATATCCATACAGCAGGACTGGTCGGTTGAAACCGGCATCGTAGACCGCGACGTCGGCTCAGGCTCCGGCGTTTATGTAGATGACGCGGGCTATATAATCACAAACAACCACGTAATAGACGACGCGGACAAAGTTAAGGTCATACTCTGGGATGACACCGAGCTTGACGCCGAAATCGTCGGCTGCGACGAAGGCATAGACATAGCCGTAATCAAGATAGAGCCTCAGCCGGACATCACCCCCGTGCCCATGGGCGATTCTGATCAGATAGAGGTTGGCGAACTCGCCATAGCCATCGGAAACCCCGGAACTCAGTCCTCGGCTACGCTTAAAGGCTCCGTGACCGCGGGCATAATCTCCGCCGTAGGACGCGAGGAGATGGGCGCGGGCGTGTTCACTCGTCCCGTCGCGCTCATACAGACCGACGCCGCCATCAATACCGGCAACTCCGGAGGCGCGCTTTTAAACGCCAGGGGCGAGCTTATAGGAATACCCATGCTTAAATACATCGCCGACGCCGCCGCCGTTTATGAAAGCCTCGGCTTCGCGATTCCCATAAACACCATAAAGCCCGTATACGAACAGCTTGTCGCGACCGGAAAGATGGTCAGGCCGATGCTTGGCGTAACCGTCGTCGACAACGCCGGCCCCTACGAGCCGCTTAAGCGCTATTCCCCGGCGGGAGCCAAGGTCTACACCGTCAGCCCCGGAACATCCGCCGAAAGAAGCGGAATACTCCCCAACGACATAATCACCCATGTAAACGGCGTTCGCGTGTCCGTTGTAAACGACCTGCTTCGCGAGATAGACAAGCACGCGGTGGGCGATGTGCTCGAACTCACGGTTTGCCGCTTCTACGACAGCGTGACGGGCGAGGCGCTCGACGATTATGAAACGCTTACATTCTCCGTTGAATTGGCTATAATAAACTAATATTTCTTCGCGTTCGTTTGTTTATTAACGCGTCGGCCTGACAGACTGCGGATATAGCGGGAATTGCACCGCCCGGCTCGTCCGCGCGCTGAAGGCCGGCGCGTTACTCTTTGGTTTGCCCGCCTGTCAGGGCGTTAATTCTCGCCTCTGAGAGCGTATTTATAAATATATTGTAGCACTTTTGCACGTTATCTTCAAAATTTTTACGATTGATTTGTTGATATTTTTTTATCATTTTCGCCATATTTGTGCTATAATAGTATGGTTGGTATTCTATATACGGGGAGGTTGTATGATGGCACTGTCTGGAAAGCTGACAATTGGCTTTCTACAAGAGGACAATCCAGTAAAAGCTTATTTTAGATTTAAGCCGGCTTATACATTCGACGAGGACGGGTTAAAGGCCGTTGAGAACGTCGTGCAGAGCTATCCGGAGGACGGGGGAATTCGCATTGTTCCGGATAAAAACGAATTATCGGGCTTTAAAGCCCGCATGAAAACCCTGGGAAGATATTGCGCGTTGGATTTGAGGAAATTTCCGGGCGAAAACGAAAAGATAAGGCCAAATAAGAATTTCGGTTTAGGAAGCGAGCGCAACGCTTATATTGTATACTCCGACGTGATAACCGAAATATCCTGCGACCGCGTTATGCAGGTGCTTGACGCCGCCTATGTCTTTGTGGGTGAACGCATAACGCTCCGGGCGGACAGGCCGGCGAGCGAACTTGTACTGGTTTCGCGGGACGGAAGAATATCGGGGCCATGGCGCTGGGAAGACGCGCCGGACGTCGTGGGCTGCCTCATGCTCACTCGCGCCACGGACAGGCAGTTTGTCGCGCTCGACGAGGCTGAGATGCAAAAACGCATAATTGTCCTTCAATGCGACGACGGCGAAGTGGTAAGGCTTCTCATCGATCCCGATGAATTTAACGTGGCGATACCGTCTCAGGCAAGCCCCGCTCAAGACGCGGGCGACGCGCCTGGCGAAAGCGGAGATGAAAAGCGCGAGATCGACGCGCCTTGCGCCGCGCCGGTCAATTCTCCACTGCCCGCCATTGCACAGCCTTCCGTTCCCGCCGCGCCCTCCCCTGCCGAGCAGCCCGCACAGGCGCCCGCGGCATTTCCCGCGGAACAAACTTCGCCGGCGGAACCGCCCGTCGAGAACAACGTCAAGCCGTATGCCGCGCCCGCCGCGAACGCAGGCAAGCCCGCGACCGATCGCGGCGAAATGGGCAAATTCAGGGCGATATTGGGCAGGCTCGATTCTCAAACCGGCGTCAATCCCCGCAGGGGGCGTTCTCTCGCGGAAGTGATCGACGATCAGTGGCGAAAGTCCCGCTTTGAGCAATTGGGACATCCCATACCCGTAGACGCCATGACAAAACCCGTAATAAGTCCCATAGACCGGGCAGTCGCGGCGACTCTCGACGCGTGGTCGATACCCGACGCCCGCGAAAGCCTTTTGCAGGCGCTTACATCAAACGAAGAGCTTGCCGCGGCCATGGCCGCAAAGTTGAATGCGAAGCCCGACGCCGAAAAAGGCTGGGATGACCATAGAGCCATCGACATCGAAGCCGAAAGACTGCGCCTTATGACCGAAATCGACGCGCTTCGCGCCAGGCGCACATCGATTAAGGCTGAACTCATGGAGGATCTGCGCAAGGCGCATATCAACGAGTTCAAGAAATACGAGGAGCGCAACAACGCCATAAAAGCCGAGCTTGAAAGAAACGAGGCCGCCGCGAAAAGCGCTCAGATAGCGGCGGAGGCCGCCGAACAGCTCCTTGGCAAGACCGCCGAGCAGATGGAGCAGCACATGCTCAATCACCTTATGACGCAAAGGGCGATAGAGCTTGTCATGCACATGGCCGACAAGCGCACCCCTCCCGCGCAACACCCGGCGCTTTACGAACCGACCGCCGGGGAATTGATAAGCGATTTGCGCGTACAGCTCGACAGCGCGGGCTTTATGCTCGACAACGACGACGCGGTCAACATACTGGCTTCCATGCTTACGGGAGGCATGGCCATAATATCAGGTCCGACCGGCTGCGGAAAATCGCAACTTGTCAGGCAATTGGCGGCGGCTCTGGGATTGTCGGGCAACGCGAAGCGGTTCATAGAAGCCCGCGACGCGTCCGATCCGAGGATAGAGGAGCTCATCGATTCGTGCGACGGGCTGACGCCCTGCGTCGTGATGTTCGACGACGTGAACCTCGAAGAAAACATCCCCTGCGTAAACCGCGCCATACGCCTTCAGGAGGACGCGCTGTCGCGCGGATTGCCGCTTATCATAATTCTCACGGTTCAGGACGCCCCCGACGGGCTGCCCCTGTCGGCGCGTCTTCTCGGCCGCGCCTTCTTCATACGGCTCTCAGCCGCCTCTACGTCGTCGTCCTGGAAGCCTCCTAAACTCCTCGGAGCCTCGCCCGACCGCGCGGTTTCCCTCTCGGCGATCCGCGATATATTCACCCCGAAACAGGAACTGGAAGCGGAGGTCGAAAGCCGGCTTTACAGGCTTCGCGAGCAGCTTGACGCCATAGGCTATACGATTGACAGACGCACGCTCAACGAGCTTTGGTTCTATTGCGCCTGCGTAGCCAATACCATGAGGCTTTCGGGCATAGCAACGCTCGACCGCGCCATAGCGCAGCGCGCACTGCCCGCGATGCTGGCGTCGATGGACGAGAGACAGCTTGTGGAGCTTCCCCGAATAATATGCGATTTGCCGCGCTGCATGAAGCT
>JAUNBY010000212.1 GCA_030526935.1 Clostridia bacterium | reverse complement strand
CGAGATTCAATACGCACATAACGCCGAACTGTATGGGATCCACGCCTACGGCTGTTGCTACCGGCAAAAGCACCGGGAAAAGTATCAACAGCGCCGCTATGGTCTCCATAAAGCATCCGACGAAAAGCAGCAGTATATTTATCATGAGCAGCAGCAGGAACTTGTTTTGCGTAATCGCCAGCATGCCGCTCGCAATCATCGCGGGTATCTGTTCTTTTGTGAGTATATAGGCGAATATATTCGCGAAGCCCACCAGCGCCATTATGCCGGCGGTTGTTACTATCGAGTTGCGCATGACGGTCACGAGCTTTTTAGGCGACAGTTCTCTGTATATTAAAAAGCCCACGAGAAGCGCGTAAAGCACGGCGATTATCGAAGCCTCGGTGGGAGTGACTATACCCGAAAGAATGCCAACGAGGATTATAACCGTCATAAGCAGCGCCCATATGGCGTCTTTACCGGTGTGCAATATCTCGCGAACGGTACTGCGACGTTCGCTCTTGGGGTGATTGCGCTTTTTTGATATGAAATAAGCGACGACCATCATGCCTACGCCCATCAGAATTCCGGGAATCATGCCCGCCACGAACATCTTGCTGACCGAAATGCCCGTCAGCGTTCCCGCGATTATCATTGGCAGCGACGGCGGTATTATAGGTCCTATACAGGAGGACGCGGCGGTCACGCCGACGGAGAAGTCGACGTCGTACCCGTCGTCTACCATGGCGGGAATCAGTATTCCTCCGATGCTCGCGGAGTCGGCAACGGCGGTTCCCGAGACGCCCGCGAATATCATGGAAGCCACAATGTTCGCGAGTCCCAGTCCGCCGCGAATGTGGCCGATCAGGCGGTTGCAGAATTCGATTATTCTCCTTGTTATGCCTCCCGAGTTCATCAGGTTTCCAGCCAGAACGAATCCCGGTATGCACAAAAGCGTAAACGAGTCAAGCCCCGCGAAAAAGCGCGCGGACATGGTGTTCAGAGGCATACCGGTCATAATAAAATAGCAAAGCGACGAAAGCCCAAGGCTGTAAGCCACCGGGAAGCCGAGCGCGAGACACGCGAGGAAGCTCACGAACAGCACTATCACCTCTATGTTCATATCGCGGTCACCTCCTTCACAGGATCCGCATCGCCTTTAAACTCAAGTATTATCTGTATAATATAGGTCAAAACCTGAATCCCAAAGAACAGGAACATACTGAAATAAATGTACTGCATCGGTATCTCAAGTGCTGTGGATACCATGCGAAATCTCAATATCGCGAACCTGGGAACGGAGAATATCATAAGGTACAGGTCAAACGCCATAAGCACGATATAGACAATTACGCGCTGAGCCTTTTTCATCGCGGGGCTGAGCTTCGATGTGACAATGTCCACCATTACGTATTCGCTGCGGCGAACGACAAGCCCTCCCGCTATAGCCACCGAATAGATAAACAGGTATCTTGCGACCTCCTCGGTCCACGAAGGAACCGTGGGCATAAACGTGCGGCAGAAAATCTGTATGCTGACCGTGACTATAAACCCGGCCATGCACAGTACAGAAAACGCCGATAGCACGTAGTCGAGAATCTTCGTCAGTTTTTTCAAGAATTCGCCCCCTTTGAATCAATATAGGGGGCTGCGTTGCAGCCCCCGAATCGTCGGTTAATTCGTCCCGGCGTATCAGCCGCCAGGGGTGCGGTTCGCGCGCGGGGATTTGGCGGCAGTCCCTCAAATCACCTTATCAGGGCTGTACCGCCTTGATCTGGTCATAGAGGGGCTTCATGTAGGAATACTCGCCGGCTAACAATTCTTGCATGGCGCCGTCCGCAAGCGCGGCGAACGCGGCCTGATCTACATCCTCGATGAACGTCATTCCGGCGTCCTTAAGGAATTGTTCGATATCCGCTTCATCGTTGCGATAAAGCTCGTTCTCATAAACGCGCATTTCCTCGCCGACCTCGAGTATGATCTGCTGAAGATCCTCGGGCATCGACTGGAACTTCTCCTCGCTTATGCAGAAATAGATCCAGGTGCGAAGGTGCTCCGTGCGGTTGAGATAGCGCTGAACTTCCTGGAAGTTACCGGTCTTAATCATGGCCAGCGGGTTTTCCTGCGCCTGAATGGTTCCGGACTGCAATCCCGTGAACACCTCGGCGAACGCCATCGGGGTGGGCTTGGCTCCGAAAGCCTCGAATGTCGCCACTGTGATGGTGGAGGCGGGGGTGCGGATTATGAGTCCCTGCATATCGGAAGGCTGGCGGATTTCAATGTTGCTTGTTACGTTTCTGGGGCCGCGTATGAAGTACGCCAGGCAACGAAGTCCGCCTTCGAGCATCATCTGCTCGAACTCGTCGCCGATCTCGCCTCCGGCGACTATCTCCATGTGCTCGTCGCTCGTGATAAGATAGGGGATTCCCAATACGCCCATCTCAGGGATGAACGTCATCATAGATTCTCCGGTAATCACAATATCGACGCCGCCGCCGGTGAGAGCTGACTGTATCTGCTCGATCTCGGTTCCAAGCTGGCTGTTGGGATAGATAGTTACGCCAATGCGTCCCTCGGAGCGAGCCTCGACCTGCTCCTTGAAGAAAACGCTGGCCTTGTGCCAGGAGTTGTCCTCCGCGACGATGTGCGCGATGCTCAGGTCAAACTCGGCGGCCTGCGCTACAGGCGCCATGACCATCGCAAGTACCAGTGCGACCATAAGTAGCTTCTTCATTGAGTAATACCTCCTCGATTGATAATTAGTTATGATAACCAACCTGTGGACATAGTAACATGTTCATCCGTCGTTGTCAATACATTTTCGTCTATTTCCTTATAAATAATTTCCAGCTTATTTGAGAAAATGTATTCCATTTGAGCGGCGGATGTGATATGATATAGCGAAAGGGGTGAAGTATATGGCATATATAAACGTGCCCTGCGAAGGGCTGAAAGCTTTTCTTGAGCAGCTGTTTGAAAAATGCGGCTTTTCAGACGCGGAAAGCCGCGATATAGTCGACGTTTTGATAACCGCCGACCTGTTCGGCATCGAGTCTCATGGGGTTTCGCGGCTGATTCGCTATTACCGGGCATTAAAGGAGGGAATAATAGATCCCTCTGCCAGGGCGCATCTCATAAGCTCTACGGCCATTTCCCGAGTATACGACGCGCCCTTAACCATGGGCCAGGTCGTCGCCAAGAACGCCATGCGCGAAGCCATAGATATGGCCAAACAATTTGGCGTGGGATGCGTGTGCGTGAGAAACTCCAACCATTACGGCATAGCGGGTTACTATACGCTCATGGCTGAGAAAGAGGATCTTCTGGGCATATCTATGACTAATACCGAGGCCATAGCCATACCCACCGGCGGGCGCAAGGCTATGCTCGGCACAAGTCCCATTGCGCTTTGTATGCCGGCCGAGCCCACGCCTTTCTGGTACGACGCCGCGACCACCGTCGTAACGCGCGGAAAGCTCGAGGTGTACAATAAACGGTCTCATCCGCTCGTTGACGGCTGGGCCGCCGACGAAGCGGGAAAGCCCTGCGCGGACGCCGCGCGGGTCATCGACAATATAATCGGCAAAAAGGGCGGCGGTATATTCCCGCTGGGAGGCGCCGTAGAGAATACCGGTTCCCATAAGGGCTACGGGCTGGGCGTCATAGTGGAATTGTTCACCGCCATATTCGCCAGCGGAACCACCGCCCCTCACGTCAGGAACAGCGGCGCGGGCGATACGTCTTTCAGCATGTGGGCGATAGATTACGGCATGTTCGGCGATAAAAAGGATATAAAGGATCGCTTTTCAAACCTTTTGCGCGAGCTTCGCGAAAGCCCTCTGGCCGAAGGAAGCGAAAGGATATATACTCATGGAGAAAAGGAATTCATCTCCCGCGAAAAGATACTGAGCGCCGGCGTCCCCGTAAACGACGTTACGCTTGCCGAAATGCGCGACATAGGCCTTGAAAAGGGCGTCGCGCTCGATGATTATATATGTTAGGAGACAGAGTATGAAAGCCGTACAGATAGTTAAGCCCTGCGAGGTAAAGCTCGTCGATATACCCATACCCGAAATCGCCCATCCAGATGACGTTCTCATAAAGGTGCACTATGCGGGCATATGCGGAAGCGACCTGCACATACTTCACGGAAGCAATCCCTTCGCGACTTATCCGCGCGTATTCGGGCATGAGATGTCGGGCGAGGTAGCGGGTGTCGGAACGGGCGTTGGCGACCTCAATCCCGGCGACCATGTGATACTCGAACCCATCACCTATTGCGGGGAGTGCTACGCCTGCACTCACGGCGAGCCAAACGTCTGCGCCCACTTGAAGGTATCGGGCGTTCACGTCGACGGCGCGGCGGCGGAGTACGTGCTCACGAAGCGCCGTCACGCGCACAAAATATCAAAAGACGTCCCCTGGGAGAAGGCGACTCTCACCGAGCCTTTGACCATAGGCTCGCAAGCCTGCGAGCGGGGTCGCGTCGGCAAGGACGACATCGTGATGATATGCGGCGCGGGAACCATAGGGCTTTGCGTGCTCGTAAACGCCATTTTAAGGGGAGCGAGATGCTTAATAACCGACATAGTTGACGAAAAGCTCGAATACGCTAAAAAGCTCGGCGCTGAACTGGCCGTCAACGTTAAAAATGAGGACGCGTGGGAAAAAGCCTCTATCTTCGCGGGCGAACAGGGCGTAAACGTATTCATAGACGCCGTAGGTTCAACCGCCGTCGTCGAACAGGCGCTTGAGGCGTTATCCCCGGCGGGGCGCATAGTTTGCCTTGGATTCGGGACGGAAAGGATTTCGGTTCCATTTTTATCCATAACCAAGAAGCAGGCCGAAATCGTAGGCTCCCGGCTGCAATCCGGGCAATTCCCGCCAACCATAAGCCGCCTTGAAAAAGGGCTTTTCCCCGTCGACGACTTTGTAAGCCGCGTGTTCCCGCTCGACGAGGCGCAAGCCGCGTTTGATTACGCGGTAAACAACAATGGCAAGTACCGCAAAATCTTAATAAAGGTATGTGATTAGGAGATATTTATGCGCGTAAGCGAACGCTATCCGGGAGAGAGCGCCCGAGAATACGCATACAGGATGATAAAGGACAATATCGTTTCGATGGAACTTGAACCCGGAAGCTATATAGCCGAAAAGGATATAGCCTTAGCCATCGGGGTTAGCCGGACGCCTGTGAGCGTCGCGGCTAACGAGCTTGCCCGCACGCGCATACTTGACGTCGTCGCACAGCGCGGACTATTGATCTCACTTATCGACTACGACATGATAGATGAGGCTGTTTTTTTCAGAAGCACCATGGAAAAGGCGATAGTAGAGCTGGCTTGCGAGTATGTGGAAAAGGCGGATATAGACGAGCTCCATCGCATAGTGAGCCTTCAACAGTATCACCTCGATCACGACCGGTCGGATCTGATGCAGCTCGATTGCGATTTTCACCAGCGCCTTTACCGCATCGCCCGTAAAGAAGGGCTGTATCCGATCGTCGATCAGATGACCATCCACTTCGACAGAGTGCGCGCCGAAAGTATGCGCGTGGTCAAGGACATGAAAATTGTCCTCGACCACGCCCAGCTGGTTGACGCGCTCGCCGCGAGGGACATAGCCGGCGCCCTGGAAATAACCAGACGGCACCTGTCGCGCTATAAAGTAGACGCCGCCGCAATACAGGCGGCGTATCCCGACTGGGTACGCGGGAGGACGTAATCGGGACGCCTCACGTACCGCAGCCATCCTCCCGCGCGTTTTGCCCATTCCCCGTTTTATCCATTATCATAATTTGGGGGGCGCTCAATCGGAATCATACATCG
>JAUNBY010000211.1 GCA_030526935.1 Clostridia bacterium | reverse complement strand
CCATCTGCCTTAATTCCGCATTCCGCATTCCGAATTGAATTACCCAGCCGACGAAACAAAGGTGAATAGAAACTCGTTCAAACCATATTTGCGATGAAGGAAACATAAATGCGATTGACAAATGCGCACAGAAATATTAAGATTATCGTGTACGCGCGACGGACATCGCCCGGCGCGAAAGTTTAATCGACAGGAGAGAGGCGCAATGAATTTTATCGTATTTCAAAAAGAGCTCGAGTTGCAATCCAAAGGCTGGATTCCTACATTCCACGACGTGACAAAGGAAGTCAACGAGATAGTAGCGGCCTCGGGCGTTAAAAATGGCACTTGCTGCGTGGCGTCACACCATACGACCTGCAGCGTCATGGTGCAGGAATGCTCGCACGACATAGACTCCTTCGACCTCGAATATCTGCAACATGACCTTCTCGACATAATGCGCAAGATGATACCCGATTTCGCCGAGGAGCATCAATACAGGCATCCCGGCCCCATCCACGCGCAGTATGGCCGCTACGTCAACGAGCCGGGCGACTTCACCAGCATGAATACCGACGGGCATCTGAGAAGCGTGTTCTTCGGCCGCAGCGAGACGCTCACCGTCAAAGACGGCATATTGGACGGCGGAGAATTCGCGCATATCTACCTGGTCGATTGGGACCACGTCCGCGCGCGCCGCCGCCAGCTCAATATAACCGTCATGGGCACGAACGACGACGTCGGCGACCGCAAATGGAACGGCGGCGAGGTCATAAATACGGGCCGCAAGTATATGCCCGAAGAAAAAGCCTATATGGAACAGTTCGATCTGTACAAAAAGAGGTAATACCCGCCTTGGTCGGTCGAATGCTTGAGAAATTGTCGCGCGCCGTCCGGTTATAGACGGCGCGCCGTATGCCTTCCTCTTCAGCCGGGCGCGCCTCGCTTTTTGCCCCATCGGGAAAAGGCGTAGGACTGGGCTATCCAGTCCATGAGCTCCCCGTCTATATCAGACGGCTTTGATACGATTACGTGATGCGTCCAGCGGTTCGGATAGGGGTTTACGGCCTGCTCCGCGCGGGGGGAATCGAGCCTGTACTTAAGGCCGAACGAGACAATTATATATTCTTCTTTCCGACTTTTCATCCGCGAGCGGGGAAGCGATACGAAGGCAAAGTTGTGGACGCAGGAAAACGTCACCTGCGTTTTCTGATATCTGACGCGGACTTCGTCAAACCGGGACATAACCTCGTTTAGAAAGGCGTCGTAAAGCTCCATTTCAACGGGATGTCCCGCAAAAAACTCTTCCTTAAGACGGCCGTCCATATACGCGTCTCCCCCCGCGGCGGCGGCCGCCGCGCCTGTTTCCTTCTCCATAGCCCGCATCATAACGCAAAGGCCGTTTTGCGCCCATACCACGCGGGCGAAGGAATGCGGAAATTCCCCGACGCCCCGGCGGTGAATCGATATTTCCGCCGTTTCAATGCGCGGCATGTCTGCGGAACTGACCTGCGAACGGGCAAATCGTTCGGAAGCTTGTCGATAATGTATACATTCGCCATCGGTAACCTCCATAGTCATCACAGGCGTTCGCGATTGCCATACAAGTATATCATTTTGAGGCGGTCATTTCAAGAGCTATCCGTAAATCCGGCGCGGCGGAGCCGATTTGTGAACTGATATTTATTTTGCCATAAAAAATAAACCCACAACGGTAGACTAATGTACGTTTTTATTGTATAATTCACGGCGTATTATTATGCCCTGAATTGGAGGGAAGGCTTTGGATCATCTTGATATGCTGGAATCAAAAAGCGTTCACATATTGAGGGAGGCTTATTCGGCGTTTGACAATATGTGTATGCTCTGGTCGATAGGTAAGGACTCTACCGTGCTTTTGTGGCTCGCGCGCAAGGCTTTCTTCGGACACGTTCCGTTCCCGCTGGTTCACATCGACACGCATTACAAAATACCCGAAATGATCGAGTATCGCGACAGGCTCGCCATGGAATACCATCTGTACATGGTCTACGGCGAAAACCGCGAGGCGCTCGAAAAGAAGAATACCTATCCCGACGGCGCGGTAAACCGCGTCGAATGCTGCCGCCTTTTAAAGACGGAGGCTCTGACAAACACCCTCAACGGTTCCTGGCCGCGCTACAGGCTCAACCTCGAAACGGGTCAATACGAGCCTGACAAGAACACCGCCGCCTATACCGGCGTTATCGTAGGCGCGAGGTCGGACGAGGAAGGCTCGCGCTCCAAGGAGCGCTATTTCTCCCCCCGCGATAAGAACAACGACTGGGATCTTGACGACCAGCCGCCCGAGTTCTGGAATCAGTTCAAGACCGACTTCGCCCCCGGCACGCACGTGAGGATTCACCCGCTTCTCGACTGGACGGAGTTGAACGTGTGGGAATACATAGAGCGCGAAAACATCCCAACCGTCTCCCTTTACTACAATCAGGGCGACGGTACCCGATACAGGTCGCTTGGCTGCGCGCCTTGTACCTCTCCCATAAAGAGCGAATCGCGCAATCCCCGCGAGATAATCGAGGAGCTTCGCGCGGGCGCGCTCGCCAATATCGCCGAGCGAAGCGGCCGGGCACAGGACAAGGAAGACGGCGGCGGACTCGAAACCCTTCGAAGAAACGGCTATATGTGAGGGGGATACTATGGAACAGGTAATGAATATAGTCACAGTTGGTCACGTGGACCACGGCAAATCGACCGTTATCGGAAGGCTCATGGCCGACACAAACACGCTCCCCGAGGGCAAGCTCGAAGCCATACGCGAGATGTGCAAGCGCAACTCGAAGCCCTTTGAATACGCCTTTTTACTCGACGCCCTAAAAAACGAGCAGGCTCAGGGCATAACCATCGATACCGCCCGCTGCTTTTTCAAGTCCGACAAAAGGCGCTATATTATCATCGACGCCCCCGGACATATAGAATTCCTGAAGAACATGGTCACGGGCGCTTCCCGCGCGGAGGCGGCGCTGTTGGTCATAGACGCCTCGCACGGCGTCGAGGAAAACACCCGCAGGCACGGCTATTTCCTGTCGATGCTGGGCATCAAACAGGTCGCCGTGTTAATAAACAAGATGGATCTGGTGGGCTATAAACAGTCGGTCTTTGAGGACATAAAGTCCGAATACCGGCAGTTCCTCAAAAAGATAGACATAGAGCCTTCCTGCTTCATACCCGTAAGCGGCATGCAGGGCGACAACATAGCCTCGCATTCGCCCAATATGCCCTGGTACGACGGAAAAGACGTGCTCGAGCAGATGGACGATTTCGAATGCGCGCCGCTTCCCGAGAATCAGCCCCTGCGGATGCCGGTTCAGGGCGTTTACAAATTCACCGAAAACAACGACAGCCGCCGCATAATCGCGGGAACCGTGGACGCGGGACGCATATCCGCCGGGGACGATATAATATTCTACCCGTCGAGAAAGACCACGCGCGTCAAGTCCCTCGAGGTGTTCAGCGCCCCCGCGCCGGACAGCTTCTCCGCGGGTCAGGCGGCGGGCTTCACCATGACCGAGCAGATATTCATACAGCGCGGCGAGATAGTCTGCAAAGCCGGCGAACCCGAGCCTCATGTGGGCATAAGGCTCAGGGCCAATATATTCTGGCTTGGCAAGAAAAACCTCGACCAGAGCCGTTCCTATTTCTTCAAATGCGGCTGCGCGCACGTCAGAATGGAGCTTGAAAAGGTCGAGCGCATAGTAAACGCCTCAACGCTCACGTCGCTTTCGAGGCAGTACGTCGAGAAAAACGAGGTCGCCGAGTGCGTGTTGAAGCTCGACAGCCCCGTAGCCTTCGATAAGGCCGCCGACAACCAGTCCACCGGACGCTTCGTCATAGTTGACGATTACGAGATCGCCGGCGGCGGAATAATAACGCAGGCGCTCGAAAGCGAGCTTTACGACACGAGGAATATCCGCGTCTCCCCCGGCCGCCTCACGCGCTCCGACCGCATGAGGATAACCGGAAGGCGGGGACTCGTCGTGTGGATGACGGGTCTTTCCGGCGCGGGCAAGACGACCATAGCTTCCGAGGTCGAAAAGATACTCGTGCGGCGGGGGATACCGGCCTATGTGCTCGACGGCGACGAGTTGCGCCGGGGCCTTTGCCGGGATCTTGGCTTCTCCGCCGAGGACAGGATGACCAATATAGACCGCGTTACGCAGGTGGCGAAGCTTTTCAGAAACGCGGGGATGGTCGTGCTCGTGTCGCTCATATCCCCCTACGCGAAGAGCCGCGAAGCCGCGAGAGCCGAGATAGGAAGCGACAGCTTCATTGAAGTTTATGTAAAGGCGTCGGTCGAAACCTGCCAGAAGCGCGACCCCAAAAAGCTCTACGAGAAGGCTAAATCCGGCGGTATCGCCAACTTCACGGGACTTAACGAGCCTTATGAGGAGCCGGAAAACCCCGATATGGTTCTGGACACCGAGACCTGGAACGAGGTTGAGTGCGTCGAAAGCCTTATGGGAACCATAGATGACAGGCTTATGAACAGGAGGTAGTTAAATGCCGGAGGACATGAATAAAGATATGAACGCGCCCGGCGCGCGGGATGATATAATGGCGGGCGGCGGGGATGAAAGCCCGGCGGATTTAAGTACGCAAACAGACGCCGTTTCAACGCCGACCCCGGACGAGAGCGAATCAGTCGTTCCCCGCCCGCCCGACGACGACGAAATTTTAAATGGCACGGTGGACGACGGTTATAACAACGACCTCGCGAGAAAGGTAAACGCTCTGAGCGTTGATGTGTGGAAGAAGATTCAGATAATCGCCGGAATCATACTGGGCATAGCTTCCGGAGCGTGTCTGTTTCTGATGGAGTCAAATGCCGATAGCTTTATACCGATGAATTTTCTGATAGCGCTGTTTCTGGCGATGATAGTGCCAAACATCGCGCAAAAGCAATTGCAGCGCAAGGTTGATATCGGCAGAAACGCGCTTTTGATAGCGCTGGCCTCCGTAATTATGATATACATCGTGTACGGCCTGGCGACGGGGACGTTTACGCAGTAAAAGGACGCGGCGCTTGGGGCGGGGGCTATGTATATTTACCGCCCAGCCCCGATAAGGAAGTGAAAAAATGCCCCGGTTAGAGCCATATTCGCGCGATTTGGACTACAGTTACGCGTTGGGCGCGTTTGCGTGTTTTAATCTCATATCGTCGCGCCCCGCGCAGGCGCGACGCCTTCTTATAAGCCCCGAAGGGTACGACAGCGAGGGCGCGGCATTGTTAAGGAAAAAGTGCGCCGAGTTGGGCGTTCGCGAGGAAGAGGCGGGACGCGTACTCAGACGCGAGTCTAAAAAGGACAATTGCTACGTAGGCATGGTCTTTTCAAAGGCCGAAACCCGTCTGGACGCAGGCGCGCCGCACGTCGTTCTGTGCCAGATAATGGACGCCGGGAATCTCGGCACGGCGATGAGGGCCGCGGTGGGCTTCGGGTTTGAGAACGTCGCTCTGGTTCGCCCCTGCGTGGATCAGTTCGATCCCCGGGTCGTAAGGGCTTCAATGGGCGCGTTTTTCAACCTCAACGTGATGACATACGACAGTTTTGACGAATACGAGCGCGAGTTTTCCGACCGCGACCTGTATCCGTTCATGCTCGACAGGAACGCCATGCCGCTGGACGAAGCCGCGAAGACCGTCGAAAGCCCCCGATTTTCGCTCGTATTCGGCAACGAGCAATCGGGGCTGCCCAAAAACTTCTCCGGCAAGGGTCGCTGCGTTTTCATCCCCCAGTCGGACAAAATCGATTCGTTCAACCTCGCCATGGCTGTAACCCTCGCGTCTTACGCGTTCAGGAG
>JAUNBY010000210.1 GCA_030526935.1 Clostridia bacterium | reverse complement strand
TTAAAGAGAAACCGGGAGCGGTAATCCGTCCCCGGTTTTTCGCTGGTTTATATGGCTATTACCGACATCTTTTCGTCGCAGTACTCGCAGCGGTATATCCGGCGCTCGCGATCCGCCAGGCGGAACACGTGGTCGAGTTCCGGTTCGACGGTCGTTATGCAGCGCGGGTTTTTGCACTTCAATACGTTAACCATGCGCGTGGGAAGTTCCAGCACGCGCTTTTCCACGCGCTCGCCGTTTATAATGACGTTCACGGTTATTCCGGGGCCTATGTAGCCGAGCATGTCGAGGTCGACATCCAGCACCTCGTCGATTTTGATTATGTCCTTTTTGCCCAGCTTGCGGCTCTTGGCGTTTTGTATGATGGCGACGCTCGATTCGAGGCGGTGAAGCTTCAGCAGGCGATATATCTCAAGCCCGCGTCCGGCGGGGATGTGGTCGAGCACAAGACCCGAATGAATGCTGTCTATATTCATTTTGCCGCCTCCAATATCCACATTATGAGCGCCATTCGCGCTATCTTCCCGTAGTAAACCTGCCTGAAATACGCGGCTCTCGGGTCGTCGTCCACGTCGCGGGAGATTTCGTTTACCCTGGGCAGCGGGTGCATCACGCGCATGTCCTTTTTGGCGCGTTCGAGCTTCGCGCGGGTGAGTATGAACGTGTCCTTGAGGCGAATATAGTCCGCCTCGTTGAAAAAGCGCTCTTTCTGAACGCGGGTCATGTAGAGTATGTCAAGCTCCTCCATATACTCGTCCATGGAGTTGGTGGCAGTCCAGGACAGGCCGCGCTCGTCGAGCATGTCGGTTATATAGTCGGGAACCTGCAATTCCTCGGGGGAGATGAGTATGAAGCGCATGTCATCGTAGCGGGAGAGGGCGTTTAAAAGCGAATGGACGGTGCGCCCGAACTTCAGGTCTCCGCAAAGACCCACGGTAAGCCCCGAAAAGCGCCCCTTCTCGGCCTTTATGGTCATAAGGTCGGTGAGCGTCTGCGTGGGGTGGCAGTGTCCGCCGTCGCCCGCGTTTATTACCGGAACTATGGAGCGGATTGACGCCGCGCGGGGAGCGCCCTCCTTGGGGTGGCGCATGGCTATTACGTCGGCGTAGCAGCCCACGGTGCGAATGGTATCCGAAACGCTCTCGCCCTTGGCTGCGGAGGACGACGCAGCCTCCGAAAAGCCCAGAACCGTTCCGCCAAGTTCGAGCATCGCCGCCTCGAAGCTCAGCCGCGTTCTCGTGCTCGGCTCGAAGAACAGCGTCGCGAGCTTCTTGCCGTCCATGGCGTGGGCGTATTTCGCGCCGTCGGCGATTATGTCGCCGGCTTTTTCGAGTATGGAGTCGATTTCCTCGACGGTAAGGTCGACTATGTCGATCAGATGCCTCATCTACACGCCCTCCCCTTTTGTTATCCAGCTTTCGTCGGACGGGTTATCGCGAAAGCGCATGAGCCGCTCGACGTCGGCGGGAGATATATACCCCTCGGCTGAGGCTACGAGGGCGAGTTCGTCGAAATCGGTGAGGCTGTGGTTTATTACTTCGGCGTCTTTTAAGCGGTCAAGTCCCTTTTTCATGCCGTAGGTGAATATGCTGGCTATTCCCAGAACGACCCCGCCCGCTTCGCGAAGGGCTTCGACGACCTCTATTACCGAGCCTCCGGTTGAAATCAGGTCTTCTACCACCACGACTTTCTGGCCGGGTTCGAGTTTTCCCTCTATGCGGTTGCCCCTGCCGTGATCCTTGGCTCCGCCGCGAACGTAACCCATTGGAAGGTTCATTATCCACGCGGCGATCGCGGCGTGGGCGATGCCCGCGGTGCTCGTTCCCATAAGGACTTCACATTCGGGATAGCGGGATCTGACGGTCTCGACGAGGCCGTTTTCGATTGTATGCCGCGCGTCGGGGCAGGAGAGCGTCAGGCGGTTATCGCAGTAAATGGGACTTTTGATGCCGCTAGCCCATATGAACGGCTCGTCGGGGCGAAGGAATACCGCGCCGGTATCGAGCAGCGCTTTGGCGACGATTTTACTCATGTGATTATTCCTTTCATGGTTGGTTGGATACCCTTGCGGCTCGTCACTTAACCAAAAACTCCGCTATGCACCTCTCGTAAGCCTTTACGGGATCGGGAGCCGCCGTTATCGGCCGGCCTACGACTAAGAAGTCGCTTCCGGCTTCGCGGGCGCGGGCGGGCGTCATTACGCGGCGCTGGTCGTCGGCGGCGGAATCCGCGAAGCGTATTCCGGGGGTGACGGTCGCGAAGTCGATGCCGCAGGTCAGTTTGACCTTCGCGGCCTCGAGGGGCGAGCATACCACGCCGTCAAGCCCCGCGTCGCGGGCGTTGAGGGCGTAGCGGGCGACCACCTCGGGCATGTCCGCGTCTATCATCAGTTCCTCACGCATGGCCTCCTGAGTCGTCGAGGTCAATTGCGTCACGGCGAGAAGCATGGGTCTGGTTCCGTCGGGCCTCGTAAGTCCCTCCACGGCAGCTTCCATCATGGCCTTCGTTCCAAAGGCGTGTAGGTTCGTCATGTCGACGCCAAGCCCTGACAGGGCTTTCATGGCCTTTTTAACGGTATTGGGGATGTCGCAGAGCTTCAGATCCAGAAATATCTTATGGCCGCGCTGTTTGACGCGCCTTACGATGTCGGGGCCTTGCGAATAGAAAAGCTCCATGCCGATTTTGACGAACGGCTTTTTGCCGTCCGGGAATTTGTCGAGAAAGTCGAGTGTCTCCTGCGCGGAGCTGAAATCCAGCGCTATGATAACGTCCTTGTTCATCGAATCGCTCCTCCCGTCAAGTCGGATATTTTGTCAACGCCGAGCTTTGTAGCGAGCGGCTCAAGCCCGTCGATGATTTCAACGTGCGCCGTCGGGTTTACAAGTCCCGCTGTTCCCACCTCGACGGCCGTAGCTCCCGCGAGCATCATTTCCACTGCGTCACGCGACGAGGAAATACCGCCCATGCCTATTATCGGCACATTTACCGCCTTCGCCACCTGATATACCATCCTCACCGCCACGGGGAAAACGGCGGGGCCTGACAGCCCTCCGGTCACATTGGCCAGAACCGGCCTTCTCGCGGCGATGTCGATTCTCATGCCCAGGAGAGTATTTATCAGGCTCAGCCCGTCGCAGCCCGCGTCCACGCAGGCTCTGGCTATGGGCACTATATCCGTCACATTGGGCGAGAGCTTTATGAACAGGGGCTTTTTCGCGACCTTCCTGACCGCCCCGACCACCTGCGCGGCCATGGCGGGATCGCTTCCGAAGGCCATCCCCCCGCCGTGTACGTTGGGACAGGATATATTGACCTCTATTATGCCCACCTCGCCGCATTCGTCGAAGCGCCGGGCGAGGGAAACGTATTCGTCGACGGAAAAGCCGCTAATGTTTGCGAGTATGAGGTTGTGAAACACACGCCTCATCCCGGGAAGCTCCTTTGAGACCACGCTTTCCAGTCCGGGATTTTGAAGCCCCACCGCGTTGAGCATACCCGAGGGGCAGTCGGCGATTCGGGGCGGCGGATTGCCCTTGCGCGGATCGAGCGTCGTTCCCTTAAACGAGATGCCGCCCAATTTATCCAAATCGTAGAATTTCGCGAATTCCTGCCCATAACCAAATGTCCCGCTCGCGGCGATCACGGGGTTTTTAAGCTTTATTCCGGCAAGATTAACCGACAGATCTACCATATCAAATCACCTCCCGCGAATACGGGGCCGTCCGCGCACACCCTCTTAACGCCGTCGCGGGTTTCGACCGCGCAGCCCATGCAGGCTCCAAAGCCGCAGCCCATCCTCTCCTCGAGGCTGAACCGGGCGTCGGGATATATACAGCCGACGGCCTTCATCATGGGCGCGGGCCCGCATACGTACACGTCGTCGTATTCAGCGCCCAGAAATTCCGTCACAAGTCCCGCCCTGCCGCGCGAGCCGTCCTGCGTGGCGACGATAAAATCGCGGGCGTAACGCGCGATTTCATACATAAAGCTTACGCTATCCGTCCTGAAGCCCAGCGCGACGTCGGGAGAATTAAGCCTCTTAGCCAGCCCGAGCATCGGCGCCGCGCCCATGCCGCCCCCGACGAGAAGCGCCGTTCGCTTTTCGTCATCAGGAAGCGAAAAGCCGTTTCCAAGTCCCGTCAGTATATCGAGCTTATCACCCGGCCGCGCCTGAGAAAGCCTATCGGTTCCCTCGCCGACGGCGCAGAATATGATTTTGAACCAATCGTCTCCCCAGTCGCAAACGGATATGGGACGGCGCAGGTAAAAGCCGGGAACCTTTATCTGAGCGAACTGCCCGGGGCGCTCAAACGAGTGCCCGCCCTCGAGATCCATCTCATATACGCGATACGCTATCGCCCTGTTGGAAGCAACATTATAGATCACCTGTGTACACAACCTTTCCCGCGACGACCGTCTCTATCGCCCGCCCTTTGACTTCCATGCCCTCGAAGGGCGTCGCCCTTCCCATCGAGGCGAACCTCGAGGGGTCTATGATATACGGCGCGTCGAGGTCGAAAAGGGACATCTCCCATACCTCGCCCGGGGCTATGCCTCCGGGAAGGCCGAAGCGCTTGCGCGGAGCGTCGCACATAAGTTCCAGAAGCCTTTCAAGCGTTATGAAGCCGCGCAGCACCAGGCGGGTGTACATCACGGCGAACGCCGTCTCAAGCCCCACGACGCCCATGGCGCTTCCGCGCAGACCGCCGCTTTTTTCCTTCGCGCTGTGCGGCGCGTGGTCGGTCGCTATCATGTCGATGGTCCTGTCGGCGACGCCCTGTATAATAGCCTCCATGTCGCGCCTCGAACGTATGGGCGGGTTCATTTTGAAGCGGCCGTCATCCGAAATGTCCTCGTCGCAAAGGGCGAGGTAATGAGGCGCGGTCTCGCAGCTTACGTCCATGCCCTCGGACTTGGCTTTCCTGATAATCGCGATGGATTCAGCCGTCGAGAGGTGGCAGGCGTGATAAGGGCAGCCCACTTCTTTCGCAAGCTCCACGTCGCGGGCGAGCTGTTTCCATTCGCTTTGCGAACATATCCCGGCGTGGCCGTTTGCGAGGGCAAACCGTCCCGCGTGGACGTATCCGCCGCAAAGGAGGCTGTCGTCCTCGCAGTGGGCGACGGCGAGGCGTCCCGTCGGTTTTATGCCCCGCATACAAAGTCGCATAAGTTCGCGATCCTGAACGCCCGTTCCGTCGTCGGTGAAGCCCGCGACATACCGGGCCATTTCGCCGTATTCGGCGGGGACTCCCGAACCCTTGCGCCCCTTTGTGAGGGTTCCATAGGGCAATACGCGGACGCGCGCCGATTCGCGGATTATATCAAGCTCCGCTTCGAGGTTGTGGTAGCAGTCCGGAACGGGGTTGAGGTTGGGCATGGCGCATATGACCGTAAACCCGCCCCTCGCGGCGGCGAGCGTTCCGGTTTCGATGGTCTCTTTATAAGAAAAACCGGGTTGGCGCAGATGTACGTGAACATCAGCGAGACCCGGTGTCAAAAGCTTTCCCTCGCAATCGATAACCTTATCGCGGGGAGAGATGGGAATTCGCGAAGCGTCTTCGCCCACGGCTTTAAACTTCCCATCATCGACGGCGACGTCCTCGACGCGCAATTTACCCTCACGGTAAACCGCGGCGTTCTTATAAACCCTCACGCCGCTCACCTCCACATAATTCTGAACTGTATAAAAACGCGGCAACCCGCGAGCTATTGGAAGTATAAACAAAATACCAGAGCCTGTCAAGGGGGATCGCTTTAAATTATGCTCCGGGCTGCGCTCCCCTGCGGTTCGTTGTCGCGCAACCCGCGAATACGCGCAACCCGCGAAACACAAGCAAGGT
>JAUNBY010000209.1 GCA_030526935.1 Clostridia bacterium | reverse complement strand
TTTCTGTCAAGTTCCAAGGGTAAAGATTAACTAAAAAACTGATTGTCCATTATTCACCTCATACGCGCAGCCTCCGGCATATAGACGCCTGCCTGCTTATCTGTATGATAGCCTTAGTCATATATTTACGCGGGCATAAGAGGATGTTTAAACGCTTAGTTTTCTTTTATCCTTGACAGTTGGGATTTTGAATGGGATAATAGTCGTAACAGGAGGGGATCAAATGGACGCCAAGGACGAAATCATTTTTCAACAGCTGGACGTAATACGATCCATGACGGAAAACAACCTTAGAAGGATAAACGACGATTTTTGGGGGGTAAAACTCCCGAAAAGCTCCGACGACGGCGAGGGCAAACCCCGTAAAAAGCAGGACGCCGACGACGAGGCTTTCGTTAAAAATAGCTCCGCACCCGCGCAATCGCCTTCCGACGCGCAGGGAGATGAAGTCGAAACTCCGCCAGAAAGCATAGAGGATCTGAAAAAGGAACTCGACAGCTACATAGGGCTTTCCCGCATAAAGCGCGAGGTCAAAAACCTTATCAACATGGTGACGGTTTATAAAATGCGCGAAGCCAATTCGCTTCCAAATGTCGATATGTCGCTGCACATGGTATTTTCGGGAAACCCTGGCACGGGCAAGACCATGGTCGCAAGGCTCATGGCCAGGATATACCGCAGCTTGGGCATATTGTCAAAGGGGCAGCTCATAGAGGTCGACCGCTCCGGTCTCGTCGCGGGATACGTCGGACAGACGGCTATTAAGACGCGCGAGGTCGTGGACAAGGCCAAGGGCGGAGTGCTGTTTGTAGACGAGGCGTATGCCCTGACCGAGCGTCGCGGCGACAACGACTTTGGCCAGGAGGCGGTCGATACGCTCCTCAAGGCCATGGAGGACATGCGCGACGACCTGGTCGTTATAGTCGCGGGCTACGACGGGCTTATGAACAACTTCGTGCATTCAAACCCCGGTCTGGAATCCCGCTTTAACCGCTTTTTGCACTTTGACGACTACACCGTCGACGAAATGCTCGCCATATTCAAGATGCAGGCGGATAAGGGCTGCTATACGATCGACGGCGAAGCGCTTACGGCTATAAAGCAGTATATCGAGGACATGAATACCAACTCTATTTCATTCGGAAACGCCAGAGGCGTGAGAAATCTATTCGAGAACGTGCTCGTCAACCAGGCAAACAGGCTCGCCGCTGAAGAGAATGTCACGCGCGACAAGCTTATGCAAATAACCATCGAGGACGTTGAAATGGCTCGCGAGGAAGCCTCAAACAGCGCAAACGATTCAAACAAACGCTTTGAGGACGAGCTTTCACGCCTGGCTCAATCGCTGACGGCCGCAAACGAGCTTATGGCGGAAGAAGGCG
The DNA here is from genome assembly GCA_030526935.1 of Clostridia bacterium. Taxonomy (GTDB): domain Bacteria; phylum Bacillota; class Clostridia; order Christensenellales; family Aristaeellaceae; genus JAUNBY01. The sequence continues at coordinate 4,464 of JAUNBY010000209.1, read as the reverse complement.
ACGGCGTCGAGAATACCGCTGAAAACGGCGATGAAAGCGTCGGCGTCATCGACAAAGACGGTGTGGAGTAATTCATATGTATAAGGTAGGATTTGACAATAACAAGTATCTGGAAACCCAGTCCAAACACATTCGCGACAGGATAGACAGATTCGGAGGCAAGCTCTACCTCGAGTTCGGAGGCAAGCTTTTCGACGATTTCCACGCCTCGCGGGTGCTTCCGGGCTTTCTTCCCGACAGCAAGATAATCATGCTCGAACAGCTGAAAGACCAGTGCGAGATAGTAATGACCATAAACGCCAACGACATAGAGAAGAACAAGCTTCGCGGCGATCTTGGAATCACATACGATCAGGACGTATTGCGGCTCATGGACGAATTTCGGGCAAAGGGTCTGTACGTCGGAAGCCTCGTCATGACGTTTTACGCGGGACAGCCCTCTGCCAAGCTGTTTAAAAGCAGGCTCGAGTCGCTCGGGGTAAAGGTCTATAAGCACTATCCCATAGAGGGCTATCCCTCGGACGTAGATCGCGTGCTTTCGAGGGAAGGGTACGGGCGAAACGAATATATCGAAACCTCGCGCCCGCTCGTGGTCGTAACCGCGCCGGGTCCGGGAAGCGGCAAGATGGCGACTTGCCTCAGCCAATTGTATCACGAGCACGAGCGGGGCATAAAGGCGGGATACGCGAAGTTCGAGACGTTCCCGGTCTGGAACCTGCCTCTCAACCACCCGGTAAACCTGGCTTACGAGGCGGCGACCGCCGACCTTGACGACGTGAACATGATCGACCCGTTCCATCTCGCGGCATACGCGAGCTGCGCGGTGAACTATAACCGCGACGTAGAAACGTTCCCCGTCCTAAACGCCATGTTCGAGCGCATATGGGGACAATCCCCCTACAAATCCCCGACGGACATGGGCGTCAATATGGCGGGCATGTGCATAATCGACGACGAGGCGGTTTTAAAGGCCGCCAATCAGGAAATCATACGGCGTTACTACGCCGCGAAATGCCTGCGCCGTCAGGGAATACCGGAAGCGGCGAGGATAGAGGACAAGATAAACCTCATAATGCGAAACGCCCACTTATCCAGCCTCGACAGGCCGGTCATCGGCGCGGCGCTCAAAAAGGCCGAGGAAACCATGGACGCCGCCGCCGCCATGGAGCTTCCCGACGGAGTCATAGTGACCGGCAAGACGAGCGAATTGATGGGGCCATCAGCCGCGGTCATCATGAACGCGCTCAAGCACCTCGCCGGCATAAAAGACGAATACAAGCTCATATCCGAGACGGTCATAGAGCCCATACAGGATTTGAAGGTCAACCATCTTGGCAATCACAACCCCCGCCTTCATTCGGACGAGATACTCATAGCGCTCTCCATGTGCGCCGCGACCGACCCCATAGCCGAAAAAGCCATGCAGAGCATGGACGGGCTGAAGAACTGCGAGTGTCACACGACGGTTATACTGCCGCAGGTTGACGAGCGCGTATTCAAATGCCTCGGCGTAAACGTAACAAGCGAACCGCATTACCAATCGAGCAAGCTTTATCACAAATAAAAGCCGCCGAAGGGCTTATTACAAAAGGGGGCGAACTCGCGTCGCCCCCTTTGCCTGATTACGAAACCCCGCCCGTTTCTATCCGCGCGCGCTTAAGCTTAAGCCGCCTTCGCCGGGCCGCTACCCATACCATCATTACCACCGTTACGACATAGGGAGCCATGGACGTGAGGTTTGAGGAAATCCCAACTGACTGAAGTCTCAGACCAAGCGCGTCTATAAACCCGAAAAGCAGCGCCGCGAGCATAACCAGCGGCGGATTTGCCCGTCCGAATATCACGCACGCGACCGCGACGAACCCTCGCGAGGCCGACATGTTCTCCGTGAACATCGTAAGGTATCCAAGCGAAAGATGCGCCCCCGCCAATCCCGACATAAGCCCGCATATTATCGAAGCTGTGTACTTCATCCTCTCGGGGCTTACACCTGCTGTGCGCAACGCCTGCGGGCATTCCCCCGCCGAGCGCATCCAGAATCCCATAGGGGTCTTATAAATAAACACATACGACAGCGCGACGAGCAGCCAGCTTATATAGACCAAAAGCGAATTGTTGTTTAAAAGCGGCCCTATGACCGGTATCGTTTCCAGTGCCGGCCAGTTGAGCGAGGGAAGTCCGTATATGGGAAGCTCGCTCGTTCCCGAAAACGCCCCCGCGACGCCGAATATGGAGCGCAGCATGAATATGGTTACCGCTCCGGCGAATATATTGAGAGCCACGCCGATTATAAATTCGTCGGACTTGAACTTTATTACGAACACCGCGAAGAAAAGTCCCAGAACAAGCCCCGACAAAAGTGCGCAGATAAGCCCGTACACCCATCCTCCCAAAAAGCAGCTTCCGAGCACCGCGAAAAACGCCCCGCACAGCATCATGCCGTCCATGCCTATATTCATAATGCCCACGTGCTCCGTGTAGAGTATGCCGATTGCCGCGAGTATCACGGGCGTCGCGGTGCGCAGGGTGTTTTGAAGAAGTCCGAGGCTGAATATCTCACTCATACGCGCGCGCTCCTTTCTATAGCCTCGCGCCTTGCCCGGACGCGAACGAGCCTGTCTTTTATCATTTTGGTTATTCCGTTTTCGGCGGCCATAAAGAATATCACGATAGACTGAATTATAAGCATTATCTCGCTGGGTATGCCCATCTTCTCCATGCCGGTAGCGCCGATTTTTAGTATTCCAAAGAACAGGCTCATGAGTATTATGCCTACGGGATTATATCTCACTATCATCGCGACGAGCATGCCGTCGTAGTAAAATTCGCGGCTCACCGCCTCGATAAAGCGCTTATGTATGCCGTATACCTCGAACATACCGGTAAGTCCGCAGATTCCGCCCGATATGAGCATGGATATTATCATGAGCTTTCCGGACTTTATCCCCATATACTCGGCAAAGCGCCGGTTTTTGCCCGACATGTCCATCTCATACCCAATGGTGGTCTTTTTCATGAGATACCAGACGGCTAAAGCCACAAACGCGGAGATAAATATGCTTACGGTGAGGTTTGAAAGGGGTATGACCTTCGAGAAGGCAAACCCCGCGTCCAACTTCGTCGTTCCGCTCGATATGCCTCGCTCGGCGGTTTTGAACGGTCCGCTCGACAGAAACTTGCAAAAATAGATCGCGGCCGAATTCATCATAATGGTCGTTACGACCTCGTTTACGTTGAGCTTCACCTTGAGCCACGCCGGAATCCACGCGTATATCGCTCCGGCGGCGATTGCCGCGATGATGGCTATGGGAACGGCGACAAACGCCGGCCAGCCGGTCAAATACGCGCCGATGACCGCGGAGGCCATAGCGCCCAGAAACAGCTGGCCTTCTCCGCCGACGTTGAATATCCCCGCCTGCGCCGCGACAGCCATCGCGAGTCCCAAAAGGCACAAAGTCGCGGATTTGGCCAGCGTGTCCCCAATCGCCCGATTGGAGCCGAGCGCCCCTTCGATGACGGACGCGTAGGCCGCTATAGGGTCGTGCCCGCAGACGGCCATTATCGCAGCTCCCACCAGAAGCGCAAGTATGACGCTTATGGCAAGCGAGAGTATATAGCCGCCGTTGAGCTTCGCGGACTTCTTAAACGAGAGTAAAAGCTTCAGTTCCTTCACATTACCGCCTCGCTTTCCATGGAGCTTCTCGCACCCGTCATATAGAAGCCTATGTCTTCCTTGGCGATAGAACCGGCTTTGAACTCACCCGTTGTCCGCCCTTCGAACATGGTCACGACGCGGTCGCTCAACCTGAATATCTCGTCAAGGTCGGCGCTTACCAACAATATCGCGCAACCGGCGTCGCGCTTGTCGATTATCAGCTTGTGAATAAACTCCATGGCGCCTATGTCCACGCCCCTTGTGGGCTGCGAAATAATAAGCGCCTTTGAGTCGAACGAAAACTCGCGCGCAATTACGACCTTTTGCATATTTCCACCAGACAGGGAATCAGCCGGTATATCGACGCCGGCGGCGCGTATGTCGAATTTGTCGAAAAGGCGGCGCGCGTATTCCGCGACGGCTCTTTTGATTATGACAGTTCCTCCGCGCGAGAACGTAGGCGATATGTGCTTTCCGGCGATGAGGTTATCACTCACCGTTCCCGCGAGACAAATGCCCGTCGAAATCCTGTCCTCGGGGACGTGAGACAGTCCCAGTGAGCGTATCTCCCCCGGCGTGAGGCCGCTCGCGCGCTTATTACATATCGTTATATCCCCCGCGCGCATGGGTCTCATACCCGTTATCGCCTCGACGAGTTCGGACTGTCCGTTGCCCTCTATCGCCGCGACGCCCAGTATCTCCCCCGCGCGCACGTCGAGGTTTACGCCCCTCACCGCCTCTATGCCCCGGTCTGACAATACCCGCAAATTCCTCACTTCTATGACGGACTCCCCCGCCTCGGAGTTATG
>JAUNBY010000208.1 GCA_030526935.1 Clostridia bacterium | reverse complement strand
GTAGCCCGTTTGATATATCACGCCGCACAATGGTTCCGGGCGCGCGATGCGACGCCCCTACGGATTCGTTGTTGTGTAAGGTTGTTCGTTTAGCGCGACAGACAACCCACATTTGTTCACACGGCTGGTGTAGGGGAGCGCATTGCGCTCCCGGTTAAACCAGAGGGCGGCGTATACAGGGGAACGAAGTAGCCCGTTTGATATATCACGCCGCACAATGGTTCCGGGCGCGCGATGCGACGCCCCTACGGATTCGTTGTCGCGGAACGTTATCCGTTTAGCGCGACATAAAATCCGCATTTATTCACACGGCTGGTGTAGGGGAGCGCATTGCGCTTTAGGTTTACCAGAGGGCAGCGTATACATGGGAACGGCGTAGCCCGTTTGATATATCACGCCGCACAATGGTTCCGGGCGCGCGATGCGACGCCCCTACGGATTCGTTGTCGCGGAACGTTATCCGTTTAGCGCGACAGACAACCCACATTTATTGATAAACGCGCGCGGCGACAACGCCGCCGCGCGTATTTACTGTAGATGCTTAATAGCGATTGGCGCTATCACTTTAATTGCCGTTGTTCGACTCGAATAGCGGCTTGTAGCCGTCTATGCCGGGCGTCACAGCCTGTCTTTTGCGCCTCGCCCACGACTTGGCTACTTTGACTTGACCGTTATGTTGCACTTAGCCTTTATCTTGCTCCCGTCGAAGGCGTAGACCGTTATAGTAGCCTTGCCTTTCGCCACGGCCGTGACCGTGCCATTTTCATCCACCGTCGCCACCTCGGGCTTGTCGCTCACGAACACCGGGGAGAACCCCGCGAGGTCGGCGGGCACGGGCGTGGCGGTGATCCTGAACACTTCTCCGGGAACGAGGCTTTGCTTTTTGACGTTGAGCTTTATCTTATTGACGTCGTTTGTCACCGTTACCGTTACCTTCGCGGTCTTTCCGCTGGCTGAGGTCGCGGTTATCACGGCCTTGCCCGCCGATATTCCGGTTATGACGCCGTAATCGTCCACGCGGACTACCGACTTGTCAGAGGTCTTGTAGTACACCTGCGTTTCTCTGGCTTTAGCGGGCTTGAGAACCGGTTCGAGCGCGTGGGTCGCGCCCGCCGCGATGGTAAGCTTTTTCTCGCCGATGTTGACCTTGTTGACGACCTCGCCCTTCGCGCGAACCGCTACGGGGACGTCTATCACGTCGCCCGCCTGTATTTCCTTGCCCATGAACATGCTCGAAGCTTTCGCGGTTTCCACGAAGAAGCGCAGCGTCGTCTCGCCGAGAGACTTGCCCTCGACCTTGCCATTTTGGTTGACGGTCGCTATGCTTTCATCGTCCACCGTCCATGTTCCGCTCGCCCCGCCGGGGGTTCCAAGCTTAAAGCTCTTGCCCTTGACAAGCGCGAGATTACCCTGATCAAGCGCCTTTCCGTCCTCCGGAACCTCTACGGTTACGTTGCAGATGGCGCTGTATCCGCCGTCTACGCTCGTCGCGACTATCGCGGTATGTCCCGTGCCTGTGGCCTTGATCTTGCCGCTCGCGTCTACGGTGACGACGCTTTCATTGCCACTTGACCACGTAACGCCCCTTTCCGACGCGGTGAGCGGGTAGACAGTCGCGGTGAGATTCGCGGTATCCCCCTTTGAGAGCGCGATTTCCTCCTTGTCGAGCATGACGCTCATGGCCTTTTGTCCTTCGACCAACACGACGTCCACGGGGTCTGAAACCGCGCCGCCCACGCAGACCCGCACCTTATACTCGCCCGCCTTTTTGACCGTCAGGCGGTTTCTGACGACGCTTATGTCGTCGGTATTTCCGCCAACGACCGACCACTCCTGCGGGAACTCGACGTCGCCGGCTTCAAGCATATTTCCCTGAGAGTCGTAAAACTCTATTTCGGGGCCGTCGCGGGTCAGGTTAAGCGGCTGGTTCAGAACCGCTTCTACCGGGGAAGCGATTTTCAACGTTCCGTCGAAGGCCGCCGCCTGGTTTTCTATCCTGACGGCTATGAGCGTTTCGTTGGTAACGTCGTCGTTTTCGCACCGGACGGATACGCCGCGAGGATTGTCGTCGTCCTCGCCCGCCAATTCGTAGGAATAGTTCTCGTCGAGAATGTACTTGATGTACACCGTTCCCTCGGCATCCGAGGCGTTAAGCGTCCATTCGCCGTCGGCGTTTTCCGTAAGCGTCGCAAGCTCGCTCGTCGCGGGATTGCCCTGCGCGTCGGCGATTATCCAGTCGCCGTACTTCGCGTCGTCAAAGCCGTAGAACGCGGCGCTCTCGCCGTTGTAGTCATCATATGCATTGACCGGCGCGACCGCCGACAAATCGAGGCTCCCTCCCGCTTCCATTCGCAGGGACTTCACGCCGTCGGTCTTTAAGAGGCTGAGCTTGCCTATGGGAACCGGCTCCTTTATGACGATCTTATAGACCTTTCCCTTGACGCCTATGGAGCCGCCGGTGATTGACATGGGTATGTACTTGCACAGAATTTCGGCGCACTCCTTGTCGATACCGACGTTTTTCCAATTAATCGGATATCCGCTCGAATGAAGCGTCTCATAGCCATCGTCGTTTTTGTGGCTGACGCGGTTATAGAGGTTTTGAACGGCGTAGCTGTTGCCGGCGTCGTTTGTTTCTCCCCATACGGCGTACAGCCTGTTCAGGTCATTGTTGTAGATCACGTACTGGGCGACCTTGTAAAGTATTACCACCGGATAATCGTATTCTATAGAATAGCTGCCGTCCGACTCATAGAGTATGGCTTCGGACTTTGTGTGCGGCGGTACTTCGTATTCCGCTGAGTCGTTGAATGTAAGGCTTTCGGTTATGGTCTTGCTGGAGCCGTTCGTCGTCGCTGACATCCAACTGCTGTTGTATTCGCCCTTGACCTTTATTTCGGTTTCGCCCAACAGCGGTATCTTGGCCTTCACTGTAATCTCGGAGCCGACCATATAGCCCTGGCGGGTTTCCTCCGTATGGGAGGTGTGGTTTTCCATGGATACGGAATAGGTCTCGTTATAGCCGGTCGTGCGCTTTACCTTCTGGCTGGTTTCGTTGGTCAGATACTTGGTCTTCAATATCTTGAACGAGCCGTCGGAAACCTTCACGCCTCTTTTGCCCTTGACGTCTTCGATTTTCTTCGCGTCGCCCACTGCGGAATCGGCTATTTTGCCGTCTTCCAGATAGGCAAGCCTGAAATCATAGAATACGCTTCCTACCGCCATGAACTGGCTTCCCTTTACTCCATACACATTCATGGAAAAGAAAGTCGTCCCGCCGTCGGACTTGAGCGCCGCCAGCTCTTTATTCACCGCAAAGGAGCTGGCTTTGAGGCTCTTGTCGCCAAGCTCGTCGCGCCCGAGCTGCGCCATCTTTTCGCGGATGGCAAGCTCCGTCGCGGCCATGCCGCGGCTTTCGACGAGAACCTTAAATTCATTGGTATAGCTATTATTCTTATAGATTATTTCCTCATACTTTTCATAGACCGTTTTGCCGCCAATCCTTATGTCCGTTCCTTTGCTGGAAAAATCATTGCGGCCATTTACATCCCACAGTTCCGGAATTGTTCGATTGACAACGCCACGGAATTTGTTGGTCAGCACCGAACGCAGAAATCTGGAATAGTCCTTGGTGTCCTCGCGCTCGGTCGCGCCGTCGAAAACGTCGTAGTAATGATATGTTACGCCATACCTGTCCTTGATGTCATAGCTCTTTTTGGTTCCGTCGCCGTAAATCTTAATGACTTCCGCCGCGGCGCAGCCTGATAGAACCACGCACAGCGCCATTGTCGTCGCGAGCAGGCGAATCAATACCTTCTTCATAATTACCTCCTGTTTTACATATTGTAGCGCTTTAATCCCTTACGCCGCCGGGAAGACGGCCTTCGCCAGTTCTTCAAGCGTAGATACCGCTGCGTCGGAGGTTTCGCCCATGAGTGCGTACTGGGTCATGTGTTCCGCCGAGTAGAAGTGCGCCACCGCGTATACGCCCTCGTCGTCGAGCATGACGTGAATGCCGTCGTTTTCTTCTTCCTCGTGCATGGGAAGATAAATGCCGTCTATGTCCGCTTCCTCGTCTTCGGATTCGCACTCCGCCGCGCGAAGGGTGTATTCAACGCCGCCATATGTAAACTCCATCTGGGCGATGGTCGGCTCGCCGTGAATCCAGCAGTAGGTTATATTCTCGGCTCCCTCGGGAGCGGGAAGAAGATATACGTAAGGCAGCGCCGCCTGAAGCGTCTCAAGGGAATCCATCTCGTTTACCGGGCTTACGACAAGCTCCGTATCGGTCGGTTCCACTTCCTCTTCCTCGGCGGGAATCTCGGACTCGACGAGGAATTTGTTCATAATATAGCCGACGCGGTTGGTATCGTGATCCATGACCTGCGTCCAGCTGGAGCTTACCTGCAAAGCCTCGAGGCAGGTTCCGTCGGCATATACGCCTATTACGTCGGAACCGGTAGACGGCTGCCAGCGCATGTTGACGTGGGAATCGGCGGACTGAAGCGTCACCTTTACGAAGTAATCGACCTGCCTGAAGTCCTCATAGGGTACGGGCGGCGCGGTGGGCTTGGCCGAGGGATGGGGCTTGGCGGTGGGCTTGGGGGTCGGCTTGGGGGTGGGGCTGGGCTTTTTAAAGGTCAGATGCGAGACCTTGACGAAGCCGTAATAGCCCTTCCACGATACGGAAGCCCATTCGGAGCCGTAGAAATAATCGTATACCGTCACCTTTTTGCCCGCGGGAATCTTAACCATGACGTTAGCGTATGTGGACATGTCGTCAAACATCTTGATCTTCTTAGTCGTCCACGCCTTCAGCGTTTCGTCCGCGGAGGCTGCGCTCATGGCGGACAGGCATCCCATAATCAGTACGACAACCATTAACCACGCGGTAAACTTTTTCATCATAATCCCTCCTGTATTTTGTGTCAGTTCCGGCTTTTATTTGCCATTTGAATCAGCGACGGGGCGGCGCTTGTCGGGTTGATAAGAGGCGCGCGTCTGGATCAGCCTCGGGTCGACAGGGCGCGTTCCGGTTCGAGGCGGATTCGGGCGGAGGTTGAATTAGGCCTCTTGTCGCACCAGAAAAGCGCGCAATCCCGGCAGCGCTCGCTGTCCTCCCAGCAATCCGAAACCATTTCCCGGGCGACCGCGGCGACCTTCTCCGGCGTGACCGGCTTTACGACGCGCCAGCGCACGTTGTTCGACTCGATCAATTCACAAAGTTCGCCGCTTTCTTCTCTGAGCGTGAACACGATTTCGATTCGAACGGGAAACGTCAGCATCAGCCCGCGCAGCTTTATGCCGTCGAAGGGCTTCAGGATAACCGGAAGAAACGCCGCCGCTATCTCGCCTGAGTGGTTGAGGCAATACTTGTACGTGCTCATCGCGTCGGTGAAGCAAATCACCTCGGCGTCCGGGAAGACGCTTCGCAGGCTGCTTTCAGTAAGCGCAAGCGACGAAGTATCCGCGTCAGCCGCTACAAGCTTCAAGACCGACCATCTCCTCCCAATCGACATGGCCCCGCGCCGTTGTCACCATATTACATCCCGCGTTCCACAAAATGTCCACAAAAACGCATATGGCGAAAAAATACTTTTGTTAATTTTACCGGCGGATTCGGGCGGAGCCGTTGGGAACGGCCGGGCCGTGGATTACAAGTTGCAGGGGGAGCGCGGGAAACGGCCAGGGCGACGGTCGGCCGCAAACCCGCGGATTACGGGCGGGTGGGCGCGCACAACTCACCCGTCAGGGCTTCGCCCTGCCACCCTCTCCAGAGGAGAGGGCTAGCGCGCCCCTACGGGTTCGTTGTCGCGCAATCGGCGAATGCGCGCGCAGGCGATATTGTGAGAATAGCCATGGCCAGCGATTTT
>JAUNBY010000207.1 GCA_030526935.1 Clostridia bacterium | reverse complement strand
GCTTGACAATATTGAATAAAAAGTATAGAATTGAGTAACATCTTCATTGGAGGGATTTCTAATTGTTAAAGCCGGAACTTGTAATCATGGCGGCGGGATTGGGAAGCAGATACGGCGGACTTAAGCAGATAACGCCCGTTGACGAGTACGGACAGTTTATTATTGATTATTCCGTGTACGACGCTATACTTGCCGGTTTTGAAAAGGTCATATTCATAATAAAGCCTGAAAACGAGGCCGATTTCAGAAGCGCCATCGCAAAGCGTTTAGAGGGGCACATAGACGTGCATTTTGCCTATCAGACGCTGGACATTCTCCCCGCGGGATTCACGCCTCCCCCGAGGCGTGAAAAGCCATGGGGTACCGCTCATGCCGCCTTGTGCGCCAAGGATAAAATATCAGGCCCCGTCGCCGTGATAAACGCCGACGACTTTTACGGGCGTGGAGCCTATATACGCCTCTACGAATTTCTTACGCGCCCGCGCGCGTACAATGAACACGCCATGGTAGGGTATCGCGTCGAAAACACACTCACCGAAAATGGCAGCGTCGCGCGCGGCGTCTGCCAAGTCGATGAAAACGGTTATTTGACGCAGGTCGTCGAACACACGAAGATATACAAGCGTCCCGGCGGCGCCGAGTACACCGAGGATGGGAAAAACTACGTGTTTTTACCGGGAAATACTATAGTGTCGATGAATTTCTGGGGATTCCAGCCGTCGATAATGAGAGAAATCGAGGAAAGGTTTTCCGTGTATTTAAGGGAAAACCTGCCGGTTAATCCGCTCAAGTGCGAATACTTTCTGCCGCTTATACCCAATCAGCTTATCGAGGAAGGCGCGGCTACGTTCACTGTGCTCGACTGCGACTGTTTATGGCATGGCGTAACCTACAAGGAGGATATGCCGATGCTTAAAAAGGCCATAGCTGAACTGGAGGAAAAAGGCGTTTATCCCGGAAATCTTTGGACTTAACAAATTGAACCGATACGGGCGCGTGTTTTTCGGCGCCCGTTTATTCGTTTTCCAGAAACGCCGATACCGCCTTATTGAATGCCAACGGGCGTTTTTTGGCGATGAAGTGGTCGCCTTCGATGAGCGCAAGTTCCGCCGATGGAATGCTTCTTGCGATGAGGCGGGTATGGCTGTCTTTTATCATGTCTTTTGTCCCCGCGATGACAAGCGTTCTGGCGCGTATGGCTGAAAGCTCGTCGGGGCGCACGTTGGGTTCATTTACCATTAGGCCGAGCATCCTCGCGCTATCCCTCGCGGACGGGCTTCTTTTTGAAAACGCCCTGGCTATACGATAACCGATTTCGATGGGAATCTGTACGCGGCGCTTTACTCCGCCGGGATTCAGGTTGGCTCCGTTGAGTATCAGCCTGTCAACGCGCTCAGGGTGGAGCATTGCAAAAACCATCGCGATATTGCCTCCGTCGGAAAAACCTAGAATATCCGCCTTGTCGATGCCAATTTCATTCATAAAGCCCAACAGATCCCGCGCAAATTGTCTGATCGTGAACGGCGCGTTTCCCAGTTCGGTCTTGCCGTGTCCCCTTGTGTCGAGGGCTATGACTCTGTGCGTCGCGGAAAAAAACGCGAGCTGATTGACAAAGTAATCCCCGTTCTCTCCGTTGCCGTGCAAAAGTATCATAGGCTTTCCGCTTCCGGCTTCCCGGTAGAAATGTCGTATATCCATATACTCTCGAACCTCGTTATTCCCGTTGTCGTCTTTCATCATACAGCTCCTTTAATTGTAATGCGTCAAATTCTCAAGTTCAGCCGAGAGTTTTTCATAAAACAGCGATATATGCCCTCCGTCAACCAGCGCGTGATTTGCCAATACGGTCACGGGCATGCGGACGCTCTCTCCCTGACGGAAAAATTTTCCCCAGGTGACGCGCGGGTTGGTGTCCGCAGGATAGGGCGTCGGCTGAACGAGAGATGTGTAAATGAGATCCTTTACGCACGATATGTATATCATGTCGAAACAGTCGCGTCCGTCGTCTATCGTGGGCGACATCTTTGCCATCGTCTGCGCGTTTTGAGCGCGGGGTATATACTCGTCAAAGCTCATGTTCGCGTTAAGGTTGCAATAGCAATACGTTCCATCGTCGAGGGCGACGGTATGCGAGGTTCGGCAAAACTCATACTCTACGATGCGCCCGTCGATAATGCGCTGTCTCAAAGGCGCTATGGCGTTTGCCGCGTGGGATACGCAATATAAAAACGACAGAAAAAAGGGCAGTCCACGTCCTTTCACCGCGTCGTGAAATTCCGTAATATCCACTTGAACCGTCGTTCCGACATAGGGATTATGAAGACTTGAGAAATATTCAAAATGTGCCCGGCGCGGGTATGTGTTCATGTCTATTATGCGGTAGTTCAATATGCGCTCCTTTTTCGCCTCATAAGCTGGCGCGTTTTTTATATTGCATACGGCGAGGCAGTCTCGCTGCCCCGCCGCCTGACTCGTTTTCGTCGGGAAGCCGCGCGTTTTACTTTATCGCGCCTTCCACCATGCCCTTGACAATGTATTTCTGCGCGAAGAGATATAAAACGATTATCGGTATCATCGCCAGAAGCGCTGAGGTCATGACCAGATCCCACTGCTTGACGAAGGAACCGATGAAGCCCTGCACCGCGAGAGGTATCGTTCTGACGGTTCCCGCGGCTCCCAGAAGCAGCAGCGGCAGAAGGTAGTCGTTCCATATCCAAAGGCCGTTGAGCACCAGAACCGTCACGAACACCGGCTGAAGCAGCGGGAAGACTATCCTGAAAAACGTTCCCGCGCGGGAGCATCCGTCGATATTGGCGGCTTCCTCAAGCTCCAGAGGTACGTTTTTGACGAACCCGTGGAATATGAATATACTCAGCGACTCTCCAAAGCCGAGATAGGCGAACACTATTCCCTGATAGCTTCGAAGGAGCGGTATGTGCAAAAAGTCGCCCAACGACCTAAACCACGTTATAAGCGGGAACATGACCACTTGAAAGGGTATGACCATGGCGGAGACGTACATCATGAACAGAAATGACGACCACTTCGTCTTGTTGCGAGCCAGAACCCACGCGGTCATAGACGAGCAAATCGAAATCACCGTCAAAGACACCACCGTGATTATGACCGAATCCCTGAACGCCGCCCAATATGAGAAGGTGGGGTTGTTGAGAACCGCCATTATATTTGTCGCGATCTGCCCGACATTTGTGGGAAGCCCTACCGCCTGCTGCATTATCTCGGCGTTTGAGCGCATGGAGTTGAATACGACGATCAGAAAAGGCAGCATGAAAAGCGCGAACAGTATTATACATACCGCTTCGAGAATGAACGCCTTAAATTTGGGGTGTTTTGATTTTCCGCGAACGGGTTGTTCGCGAACGACCGTCTTCGCCTGCATTACATCTCCACCTCCTTGCGCTTATTGACATTGACCTGAATGAGCGATACGATCACGAGTATCAGGAAGAACACGACGGCTCTGGCCTGACCCTCGGCCATCTTCGAGAATTTATAGGCGGTGTTGTAGATATTGAGGGCCAACAGTTCGCTTACGTTTATGGCCTTTCTCATATATACTCCCGCGGGGCCGCCGTTAGTCAGGGCGACGTTTACATCGAACATTTTAAAGGAATTTGTCAGCGTCAAAAACAGCGATATCGTGAAGGCGTTAGCCATCAGCGGTATAATAATCTTTCGTATGCGAAGCATATAACTGGCGCCGTCCGTCTCGGCGGCTTCGAGTACGCTTTGCGATATACCCTGAATCGAGGCTACGAATATCATCATGATATAGCCCGCGTACTGCCATGTATTGACTACCGACATCATCCATATGACTGTCGACTGTTGCGATATCAAAGACCTCGACAGCGCCGTCCAACCTAGTGTCTGACCGAGATTGGGTATGATATTGTTGAATATGAATTGCCATATAGTGCCAAGCACTATTCCTCCTATGAGGTTTGGAACAAAGAAGCCCGCGCGGTAGATATTGCGCGCCCTGGCCTTGCTTGTAACGAGCATGGCGAGTATAAAGGCCACAACGTTTACGAAGACGATGTTTATCGCGGTGAATTCAACCGTCATTAAAAACGAGTGTACGAATTGAACGTCGTTAAATATGTTGGCGTAGTTTTGCAGTCCGATAAAGTTGAGAGTGGTCGCGACGCCGTTCCAGTCTGTAAACGAATAATAAATACCGTATATGAACGGGATGATTATGACCAGCAAAAACGCCAGCACCGTAGGCGTTATAAACAGCAAATCCGTAACAAGTCTTTTATTAACGCGGCCTTTGTTTACGGCTGTAAGCTGCGACATAGTTCCCCCTCCTTCCATGGTAATATGGATACGAGGGGAAGGCGGACGGTCTTCCCCTCGTTTACGTTGACCATCGGTCAGCGTTTCATATAAATGCTACTGTCGCGTCTTACAGCGTGGGTATGGTTGCGATGGCGTCGATCATCATGATTTCGAACGTATCGACGTCTATGGCTTCGCTCGCGAGAAGCTCGTAGATGGTTCCGAGGGTGCCCATGCCGAAGCCGTCGGGAAGCTTATACTGCTGCCAGGAATAGGTCTTGCCCGCGAGGTTCCATTCCATGACGGACTTGGAAAGCGGCGTGGAGGGAGTGCCCTCGACGTTGGTGAAGGCCGGAATCATGGCGGCGTCAACCAGCATGTAGTTGTGGCCTTCGGCGGTGGTGGCCATGGCGTTGAGGAAAGCGAGGGCTTCTTCAACGTTTCCGTTATTGCTGTTGATCACGTACCAGGACGGGGGATTGACGAGTATTCCGTCGGTATCGGTTTCGAGGAAGGCGTGGGGCGCGTAAGCCATTTCGAAATCGCATCCGAGGGCTACGATATTGGGATCCATCCAGTTGCCCTGATGATAGAAGGCGGTCTTGCCGCTGGTGAAGGCGGTCAATTGCATATCCTGAGTTCCGGTGAGGAGTATGTCCTTATCGGAATACTTGAATATGAGGTCTACATACTGGCAATAGGAGTGGAAGCGCTCGGAATCGACCTGACCCTGAAGAACCTGATCGATGATCGAGGTGTCGTTGCGGTCGAGGCCAACGGTGAGATAGACGTTGAAGTTGTGAAGTCCGGTGACCCAGGTCATGCCGCCGGAGACGCTGCCCGCCATGGAAACCACGGCGTCGAGTCCCAGTTCTTCCTTCATGGAGTCGATCTTCTCAAAGGCTTCGCGATAGGCGTTGATATTGGTAAGCCCCGCTGGATCGACGCCGGCCTTGTCGAGTATGTCCTTGTTATAAGCGAGGCCATAGCCCTCGATGGCGACGGGGAAGCCCACGACCTTGTCGCCGTCCATATAGGCGGCGGTGGTGTAGTTGGTCCACTCGGCGCCGGTCTGATCAGCGATCATTTCCTTATAGAGTTCATAGCCGGTGGGTCCTTCGATGACGAAGATGTCAGGTTCCGCGCCGGAGGCGAATTCAGCCCTGAGCACGGTATTATAGTCGGACGAGCCGCCGCCGGTAACGACGCTTACGTTCGTTCCGGTCGTCGCGGAGTACGCCTGAGCGTAGCTCTGAAGAGCCGCGTCGATCTCGACCTTGTTCTGAACGATCTTGATGTCGGCCATAGCCGAACACATGCCCAGGCACAGAACCAGCGCCAGTGCGATAGCGAACAGTTTCTTCATGAAAATAGTTCCTCCTTAATGTTAACTTGCAATAAGTATAATAACACATGCATCCTCATTTGTCAATCACCCGATATATATTTTGGACAAAAAAAGCATGCGCTGTAATTCAAAATGCTAACAATAGCTATTTTAAGAATACAAGACACGGGAGTTTGACACTCCCCCCATATTGAAGCTGAAGCACGGAGGCTACAAAGCCC
>JAUNBY010000206.1 GCA_030526935.1 Clostridia bacterium | reverse complement strand
ACCGTCACGGCGGTATCGACCACAAGCGTCGCGCTTGATCTGACCGAGGCGACTATGATATCGGGTCTGCCCGGACAGAATAAACTAACTCTCAACGCCACTACGGAACCCGAGTCCGCCGGAAATGGCTCGCTTAAATGGGCTAGTTCCAATCCCAAGGTCGCCTCCGTCGATAACACCGGAACCGTTACCGCCAAATCCGCCGGAACCGCCACCATCCGGGCTACTACGTCATCCAATCAGTCGGCGACCTGCGAGGTGACTGTCACGGCTAACAGGGTCGTCAACAGAACGCCTTTCACCTCCGAGGCTTCCGCCGTATATACGAGCGCCAGGCGTATATTCTACAAGAACAACAGGACGCTTGTAATCGAGATGTATTTCGCGAACAGAACCGGCTCCGCCGCCACCGTCCCGCAGGCGGGTACGCTGACGCTCATGCTCGCCGACGGGCGCGTATTATCCGTAAGAGAGGTAAACGCGGGAAATCGCAGACTTAAAAATGGCAAGCAGGGCTATTTGACATATCAGGTGACGGTCGAGGAGGGCGACGACCTTTACGGACTGAATCTCATAGGCGCTGCGGCGGAGATAGTGGCGGAGGGCGCCGAGCCATATCAGAGCGTCGCCGTTACGCAGGCGGCAGACGAGGAAGCGTCAGACGGCATTCAGGACGCGATAGACGACAGCGTTGATATGGACGTAGTTGACGAATATGCGTATATCCCCGAGGATATTGACGACGCCTATATAGACGACGACAGCTTCATAGACGATCCGTTCGGAAGCGATGACGACTGGTCCGACGCCATGATAAACACCGCCGATTACGACCTGGAAACGGAGGATGTCATTTAGTGAAACGCATATTGGCCATGGCATTATCCATGACTCTGCTTTTAGGAACGGGCGCGTCGGGCGAATCGACGGAAGAAATTGCCATGCGATTATTTGAGTATATTAACAACCGCGACTATGACGCGGCTCACGCCATGCTCGACGCAAGCGTATCGTCCATGATGACCGCCAAACAGCTTGGAGAAGCATGGGAAAGCGTAATGAGCGTTTTTGGAAGCGTAAACGAATATGAAATTGAGCAAATCGACGGGCTGAACGCCGCGTTGCTGTGCCGTCACAAAGGCGGTAATACGAGATTCACCTGTACTTTTAATGAAGCCGGAAAGGTTCTGACGTTCAGAATAGTGCCGGTGTACGACGTTGGCTCGCCGCTTTATCTGGAGCTTCCAGAAGGCGCGACCGAGAAAAACATAAAGCTGACTCTGTCCAAAGGCGTTCAGCTTAACGCGCAATTTCTCCTTCCGGTAAATTATAATTCCGATACTCCCGCAGTGGTATTCGTTCAAGGTTCCGGCCCCAGCGACATGGACGAAACCGTGGGGCCGTACAAGCCCTTCAGGGACATGGCCTACGCGCTTTGCGAGGCGGGTATGGCGTCCATACGCTACGACAAGGTATCCTATTCCCATCCCGGGCTTTTTGTAGATTTGGAAAACATGACCATAGATTTCGAGGTGGTCTCCCCCGCCCTTAAAGCCCTTGAGGCGGTTAAGGCTGAGGGTTTCGAAAACATATACCTCCTCGGACACAGTTTGGGAGGCATGACGGCTCCATATATAATGTCCCAATCACAAAACGGCTTCAAGGGCGGCATTATAATGGCCGGATCGCCGCGAAAGCTTTGGGAAATAATGTACGACCAGAACATAGCGATTCTTACGGCGCAGGGCGGAGTCGGCGATGACGTTAAAGCGGGTTTGGACGCGCAGACAGAAAAAGCCCGCGAGGTACTGGCGATGACGCGCGAACAGGCTAAGGGCATGACGGATACCATTCTTGGAATGCCGGCATATTACCTGTGGTCGCTCGACAGGCATGACGCCGCGGCGCTTGCGCTGGAGAACGGATTGCCGCTGTTGATACTTCAGGGCGAGGCGGATTTTCAAATCAGCTTAAACGCCGATTTTCAGGCCTGGAAATCGGCGCTTGGAGAGAACGACGATTTGTTTACCTTTATCTCATATCCCGGCCTCAACCATCTCTTCATGCCGGCTCGCGAAGGATATGGCATAGATAGAGCCGGCGAGGCGTATACGGTACCGTCTATTGTCGATAAAAACGTAACCGATGATATTTGCGAGTGGATAAACGCCGCGCAGGTTGGGAAATAACGCGGACAGGCTTACAGGCAAGCCCCGCATCCCCCCGCGAGGCGGGATATGCTCTCGGGCGTAGCCCTCATAAGTCCGTCGCGCGCGTCTTCAAAACCGTATTTGCGGTAAAATGATTTAGCCTCTTGACGGGGAGCTACAAATACCTCTCCCGCGCCCAAATCGATAGCGCGCATGAGGAGCATTCGCGCTATCATGTCGCCCAGTCCCTCGCCGCGACGGCTCTCGAGCACGCATACGCGACTTATCGTGAATCTGTCGTCCACTATGGACAACCTGCCGCATCCGGCGGGAACGCCATGTGACATGGCGATAGCGTAGATGGACATGTCGTCAAGTTCGTCGCGTTTAGCCCATTCCGGAAGGTCTTTCCCGAACACCGCGCGCCTTATGTCGAGCACTGAAGATATGTCGTCGCGGCTGGTGAGGTATTTTCCCGTTATCATCGTAACACATCCTTTATGGAGGTTTATATGGACGCCAAGGGTATCGCAAGGATAAACGAACTGGCGGCAATCGCCAAAAAACGTCCGCTGACCCAACAGGAGCAGGACGAACGCGCACAGCTTCGCCAAAGCTATCTCGCCGATTTTCGAAAGGGCTTCATACGGACGCTCGAAAACACGTCTGTCAGGAATCCCGACGGCACGATCGAACCGTTGAAGCGCAAAAACCCGTCCGCAGATTGATTATACGCTCTTTTTCGGTTAAAGTCCAGACATTTGCCAAAAACCATTGCATTTTTACGCCGATTTGGGTATAATACCCTAAGATGAACGCCATTAAAAACTGGCGGCGTCAGTTATCCGCAGGAAGGAGCGATGTATCCATGGACGAAGAACTTGATTTGGTTGTCATATCAGACGACGAGGGCAACGAGCAGACCATGGAAGTGCTGGACTATTTCTACTACGAGGGCGAGGAATACGCGATACTGGTTCAGTACAACGAAGACGAACAGGACGAAGATGACGAAGAGGGCGCAGAGTGCGACTGCGGCGAGTGCGGCGCAGAGTGCGACTACTGCCACGGCGAACAGCAGGAAGCGTATATCATGCGCGTATCCCCCATCGGCGACGATCAGGAAGAGTTTGTTCCTGTAGACGAGGATTTGCTTTCGAAGCTTATCGATTTCGTGCAGAACGATCTTTACGCCGATGAGGACGAAGAAGACGAGTTTGTCGACGAAGAGGAAGAAGAAGGCGACGAATAACCGGCGAGAAAGCTTCGCGTGACGTTTACACGGCATTCGATGATTCTTTGGGTTTATCCTGACCATTCAGTGGTTGTATATCTAATAGCTTCCGGCTATTAGATATTTTGTAAGTTGGACGGCGTTCGCCATCGAACCATAGCCGCCGGTTAGCAAAACGCGCAAAACCCGGCGGCATTCGCATTACTAAACTGGAGGTATTATGATGCATACCATTGCTATAGGCTGCGACCCAAACGCGAAGGGTTTTAAGGAACAACTCATGGAGCACCTTAAGACCAGGGGCTACGAAGTCGAGGATTTCGGCTCGGAAGACGTTATTTACGCAAACACCGCCGAAGCCGTCGCCAAAGCCGTCGCAAGCGGCAAATACGACCGGGGAATACTTCTGTGCGGCACGGGGCTTGGTATGTCCATAGCCGCTAATAAGATTAAAGGAGCCTACGCCGCGCTCATCACCGACTGCTACTCCGCCGAACGCGCCAGAAAGAGCAACAACGCCAATATCGCCTGCCTTGGCGCCTTCACAATCGGGATATCGCTCGCGAAAGCGCTCGTCGATGTGTTTTTGCAAAGCGAGTACGTTGACGGCACGTCGTCCGCTCCAAAGGTCGCGAGAATAGTCGAACTGGATATGCATAAATAACGAACAATAAAACATTGTCAAGGGAGATGATAGCATTGACCGATCAGGTTAAGCAGGTTGGCATGCGCATAAAGGGACTGCGAGAGGTCTACGGCAAGGAGCCGGAAACGGTAGCCAAGCAGACCGGCATAGAACTTCACGATTACCTGTCCTACGAGGCGGGCGAGGTTGATATACCGATAAGCTTTCTGCTGAAGCTGTCAAAGCTCTACGACGTGGACACCACCACCATACTCACCGGCCAGACGCCGAGGCTTTCGGTTTGTGCTCTGACCAGGCGGGATATGGGCGTGGAGATTATGCGAGAGCATCATTACGTATATAAAAATCTCGCCTATAACTTCACCGGACGCCGTATAGAGCCGCTTCTGGTGACCGTTGATCCCGACGCCAACCGCGATATGCAGACGGAACGTCATTCAGGGCACGAGTTCGATTACGTGCTCGAGGGAACGCTTCACCTTCGCGTAGGGCAGCACGATATGCTGCTCGAGCCTGGCGACAGCGCTTATTACGACTCCATCTATCCGCACGCGATGTCGGCCGAGGGCGGCGTACCCTGCAAGCTCCTGGCAATGGTGATACCTATAGGCGCTAAAGAGGAGTAAATTATGCGCCTGGTTGAACGATATACTTATGCCGATTACGCATCGCTTTCGGATTTTCAGGAAAACTACTCTGTAAACATTCCAAGCTCGTTCAATTTCGCCTACGACGTGATAGACGAATACGCGAGGCTCTCCCCCGGTCAGAGAGCCATGATATGGGTAAACGACGCGGGCGAAAGCCATATGTTTACCTTCGGGGATTTAAAACGCTATTCCGACAAGATAGCAAACGCGCTGGCTCAGGCTGGTTTTAAAAAGGGCGACGGAATGCTGCTGCTTCTCAAACGCCGTTATGAATACTGGTTCACGGCGCTGGCGCTTCAAAAGCTCGGCATTATACAGATACCCGCCACGGCTCAGTTGCACGCCAAGGACATAATCTACCGCCTCAACGCCTCGGGAGCGAAAGGCGTCATATGCGTTGACGAGGACGAAATAACCTCTCATGTGCTGGCGTCCCTTCCCGAGTGTCCCGCGGTCGAGTACGTCGCGTGTCTTGGCGAACGCGAGGGTTTTGTGAATTTCACCAAAGCCATCGAGGATGCCAGCGATATATTCCTTCCCTTTGAGCAAAGGGCGCGCAATCAGGATGTAATGCTGATGTACTTCACCTCGGGCACAACCGGTCAGCCCAAGATGGTGGCGCACGACTTTACCTATCCCCTGGGACACCTGATAACGGGTCGGTTCTGGCATAACCTCAACGAGCGCTCGATACATCTGACGACCGCGGATTCGGGCTGGGCCAAGTGCGGCTGGGGCAAGTTTTACGGGCAGTGGATCGCGGGAGCCACGCAGTTTATATACGACTTCGACCGCTTCGACGCAAGAAAGATGCTCGAGATGATGGTAAGGTATCGAGTAAGCTCTTTTTGCGCTCCGCCGACGATATACCGCTATCTTATAAAGGAAGACCTCAAAAGCTACGACCTGTCGGCCCTCAAATGGGCGACCGCGGCGGGAGAGCCTCTCAACCCCGAGGTGACGACGCAGTTTTTTAAAGCCACCGGGGTTACGATACGCGAAGGTTTTGGCCAGAGCGAGACCACGCCTCTGCTTTTATCGAGCTGCTTTACCATACCAAAGCCAGGAAGCGCGGGCGTTCCTTCTCCGCACTACAATATAAAGCTCCTCGACGGCGACGGCCGTGAGGTGGAAGCCGGCGAAGAGGGCGAGATATGCGTAGACGTATCCAAAGGACATCCGGCGGGGCTGTTTATCGGTTACTATAAAAA
>JAUNBY010000205.1 GCA_030526935.1 Clostridia bacterium | reverse complement strand
CTGACGTCTGTCACGCTGCCGGACAGCGTCACATCCATCGGCTATGAAGCGTTCTCTGGTTGCGACAATCTGACGTCCATCACGCTGCCAGACAGCGTCACCTCCATCGGCGATTGGGCGTTCTCTTATTGCTCCGATCTTACGTCTATCACGCTGCCGAACGGCATTACCTCCATAGGCAGAGGCGCGTTCTCTGGTTGCGACAACCTGAGGTCTGTCACGCTGCCGGACGGCATCGCCTCCATCAGCGATGAAGCGTTCTCTGGTTGCGACAATCTGAGGTCTGTCACGCTTCCGGACGGCATCGCCTCCATCGGCGATTGGGCATTCTCTTATTGCTCCGATCTTACGTCTATCACGCTGCCGGACAGCGTTATAAGTATCGGGAGTAATCCATTTCGATGCTGTTCGTCACTGCGCAATATAGTCGTATCGCTAGACCATCCAACGCTCGCGACCATTGACGGCGTGCTATTCTATAAAGCAGATAAGCGTCTGGTATGCTATCCGGAAATTCTAGACGCATCGAGTTATGAAGTTCCGAACGGCATCACCTCCATCGGCGATAGCGCGTTTTGTGATTGCAGCAATCTGACGTCTGTCACGCTGCCGGACAGCGTCACATCCATCGGCTATGAAGCGTTCTATGGTTGCGACAATCTGACGTCCATCACGCTGCCGGGCGGCATCACCTTTATCGGCGATAGCGCGTTCCTTTGGTGCTGCAATCTTACGTCTGTCACGCTGCCGGACGGCATCACCTCAATTGGCAATGAAGCGTTCTCTTGGTGCTTCAATCTGACGTCTATCACGCTTCCGGACGGCATCACCTCCATCAGCGATCGGGCGTTCTGGTATTGCTCCAATCTGACGTCTGTCACGCTGCCAGACGGCATCACCTATATCGGCGATTACGCGTTCTCCTGGTGCTCCAATCTGACGTCTGTCACGCTTCCGGACGGCGTTGTAAATATCGGGAGTAATCCATTTCAAGGCTGTTCGTCACTGCGCGAGATAGTCATATCGCAAGATCATCCGGCGCTCGCGATTATTGACGGCGTACTATTCTGTAAAACGGATAATCGTCTGGTATGCTATCCGGAAGTGCTAGACGCATCGAGTTATGAAGTTCCGGACGGCATCACCTCCATCGGCGATTACTCGTTTTGTGATTGCCGCAATCTGACGTCTGTCACGCTGCCGGACAGCATTACATCCATCGGCTATGAAGCGTTCTCTGGTTGCGACAATCTTACGCTAACCGTTCCCCGTGACAGTTATACCCTGGCGTATGCCATAGAAAACAATATACCATACATATATCCCGACTCATACGACTGACTGTTAAGCTAACGAAGCTCATTACGCAATGGTTCCGCGCGCCGCGACGCCGCCCGACGCGTGAATAGCTCGTGGATTGGTTTTCCGCGCCTCCATTCATTATATTCCCGTTCCCCCGCCCGTCAAATTATGGATTACAGGACTGAAAATCCGTTGCATGTTCGGCAATCATATGATATAATAGTAAAATCAGAAACATAATTATGGAAGGAGGAATATGCGTTCAAAACTGACATTAAATCGATCGCTGTAAAATTATGCTTTTACGGACGACCGACGCCATATAACAACGCGGGGTAGCCGCTATACCGCCCCGCCGCTCGCAGGTTTGCGCGGCGAGCCAACTGCGAGCGTCAGTATAGCACAAGAACGATTTTAAAGAAAGACACCGCGTTTCAAACCCCGTCGGTGCCTTTCGCGGAAAGGCGGATAAATATGGATTTTGAATTATTGAGGCATGTGGGAAATATCTCTCAGATAGCGGGAATTCAGGAGTCTACAATAAAGACGGGTCGGGGCAAGGGTCTGGACATCGCCAGATTTTATAACGCGGCGGGGCTTAACTTCACGGTTTGCCCGGACAGGTGCATGGACATAATGGACATGTCCTACAAGGGCGTAAACCTGTCGTTTCAGTCGAAAAATGGCCCGCTGGGAAAAACCGCCTCGCCGTTGCCCGAGGAGTTTCAAAATCAGTGGCCGGGCGGAATGCTCGTGACCTGCGGACTGGACAACGTGGGCAGAGGGTATCTCGACGGGGAGTACTTCCCGACGCACGGACGCATATCCTCAGTGCCCGCTGAGCACTTTGGAACGCGCGCCGAATGGGAGGACGACGATTACGTATTGTCGGCAAAGGGCGAAATGCATCAGACGCGCCTTTACGGAAGGCATCTGATGCTGTCGAGGGAAATTCGCACGACACTCAACGGCACGAGCGTCACCATTCACGACAAACTGACCAATATGCAGCCAAAGAAAGAGCCGTTTATGCTGCTTTACCACGTCAACTTCGGCTATCCCCTTCTCACGGGCAAAAGCCGCGTATATACCAGCCCTACGTTCATCGCGCCGCGCAATATAATGTCCATGGACCATGTAAGAATGACCGATCCAAAAGATGACATTGGCGAGGAATTGTATATTCACAGGCCGGAAACGGAAAACGCGTGGGCCGCCCTCGTCAATCCCGAAATGGCTCTGGGCGCGTATATAGCGTTTAACAGCTACGGGTACATACACTTTTTCGCCGAGTGGAAGAACATGCGCTCGCACGACTACGTGCTGGCGTTCGAGCCGTGCAACTGCTTTGGCGAGGGGCGAAATATAGAAACCAAGAAGGAAACGATAAGCTCGATAGAGGGATACTCGACCCTGAATTTCGAGATTAAAATAGGCGTTCTCGACGGCGATGAAGCCATCGCGGAATTTTTGAAACAGTAGACGGAGGTAGGCGCATGCTCTCTCAAAGGGCGATGATAATCGGCGAGGAAACGGTGAGGAAATACCTGAGCGCGGACGACGTGATAGACTGCGTGGAAAAGACTTGGCGCTGGTACGGCGAAGGCAAGGTCGTCATGCCCGACAAGATAACGACGGACTTAAGCCAATTGGGAATACCAAGCTGGTATAACTCCATGCCCGCGTATATACAGCCCATGGACGCGGCGGGGCTTAAATTCGTCGGCGGCTTCGACGCGAACAAAAAGCTCGGCCTTCCTTACATAAAGGCCAATGTGCTTCTAATAGACTCCCAAACGGGCGTCCTTCGCGCGCTGGTGAGCGGCGACTATATCAACGACCTCAGAACCGGCGCGCAGCCCGCGATAATGGGGCGGCTGCTGGCCTCAAAATCCGACGTCGTGACCATTATTGGAACCGGCCTTCAGGGATATACCTCGCTTCTTTGCATGAAAAAGACGCTCGACATCAAAAAGGTTCGCCTCTCGGACATATCGCCCGAAGCCATGGACAGGTTCATCGCCCGGTTCCCCGACGCGCCTTTTGAGTTCGAAAAATGCGCAAACAACAGGCAGGCCTGCGAGGGCGCGGATATAATCGTCACCGTGACAAACGCCAACGCCAATCTGGTGGAGGAGCCGTGGGTCAAAAAAGGGGCGCTTGTCATGACGATGGGCTCGTTCCGGGAGACCTCGCCCGACGTGGTGCTGAAGGCGGATAAGATAGCGGTCGATCAGGTGGGCCAGTCGCTTCACAGGGGAAACGTCAAGGAACTCGCGCAGGCGGGACTGATAACGGCTTCGTCATTCGACATAATCGTCCCCGACGTTCTCGCCGGAAAAATGCCCGCGCGCGAAAATGCCGACGAGCGCATTTACGCGCAAATCATCGGTACGGGTATGCTCGACGTGGCCTGCGCCGCTATGTTGCTCGAAAAAATCGCCGCCTCGGGCGACGAGGTGTTTACATTCGATATGATGAAATGATTCGGATTCCAAAAGCCCCTTTCTTTGAATTACGCCACGACATACAGCGCGGTCAATCTGCAATTAGCGCCATATGTCGTGGCACAGAGGATGGAAATGGGCTTTTGTCATCCTCAACATTCTTTTCTAAAACCCTTGTATGTCCCAAAACCAAGCATATATAAGGCCAACGCAAAAGAACCATTTTCTTTTTCAGCGATACTCTTTAATTCGCTTATAACTGTATCGTTTGGTATTGTAACAGCGTCGGTATTTTCAATAACTTCCTCAATTACCGAGGGCAGGAGCAGACACATTCTATAAAACGCGTCTGTTTGTCCTGTAACCGTATAATAAAATTCATCCATACTGACACGACGAATACGGCGATGTTTTTGCTTTGTCTTATCAACGCTAACCGACCATGTGATGTTTTGTGACTGTTTCGCTATCGCTTCAACAAGAAAACAGGCGCAATCGTCGTCAGACAATAATTGACCTTGCATTTTTATATATGTTTTTCCACTTGACGCAGAATTCATTGTATTATGCTTGTTTTTCATCTCTACATATACAGTTTTCACTTTGTCCCCGTCTGGCAGCATGATACCGTTATCCTTTGTCAGAATAACGTCCCAACCCGACTTAGGGACGACACAGCCACTCATATACTGAAATATACGCTGATGAAAATATCCAATATCGTTATTGTTTGACTTATCCCTCTGACGAAATATTTCATTATTTATAATCTCTTCCCAACTATAACGGTAGACTGTTTTATCAAAAATCAGCTTGATAGGGTCAACAATATTGCTATTAAACCTATTCATATCATACGGCACAAGTTTTTCGCCATATTGCTGAATTGTCAACTGGACGTGCTTTTTAAAATCCTGCTCGGAAATAAAAGATAAATCCCACATTATAGTCGCTCCAATCCTTTTCGAATTTCATTTGCAATGTCAAATGCAAGATTTACGGGTACGGCGTTTCCAACTTGCTTGTATTGACTGCCAATGCTACCGCAAAAAGACCAATCATCGGGGAAACACTGAATACGGGCATTTTCTCTAATGTTAAACGGGCGTGGTTCCAGCGGGTGACAACGGTCTGTTTGTTTTTGTGAGGGAGAAGTCAAAACCGTTAGCGACGGTTCATCTAAACTCAAACGCCGCAATATACCGGTACGACCGCCGCCCATGTTCCAACAGCTTTTCATATATTCTTTTGCAATATCTTCTGGAATATCGCGCCAATACCCGCCCGGAGGAACCAATTTGAATATATCGCGCTTATACGCGGAATATTCCGCCCCGTTGCTTGCTGGTACATCTTTCAAGACATCACGTAAAACGGGCTTATATGCGTGCGGTACAGGAAATTCAATCTTTACCACATCAACTAAATCGTTGCGAACGCCAATTGTTATAAGCCGTTCTCTTTTTTGAGCGACTCCAAAATCCCAGGCGTTCAACACTCGTTTCTGAATTGCGTATCCTGTTTCCATGAAAATATCAAGAATTGTCTGGTATGTACGGCCTTGATCATGCGTTAAAAGACCGCGTACATTTTCAAACATGAAAACCTTCGGCTGCATTTTTTCGAGGAATAGAGCGAAATGGTAAAAGAGCGTTCCCCGGGCGTCTTCTAAACCAAGCCGTTTCCCGGCATATGAAAAAGACTGGCACGGAGCGCCGCCTGATAATAAATCAAGCTCACCCGCCTTTATACCAAATAATTCTTCAAGATTCTGAGACGATATATTGGCAATATCATCATTGATAACATTCCAATGCGGGCGGTTTGTCTTTAGCGTTTCTGCCGCATCCTTATCTAATTCAATAAGTCCAAGCGTATTAAAGCCGGCTCTTTCAATACCGAGGGCAAGGCCGCCAGCTCCGGCAAATAACTCAATATCGGTAAATGACCTTTTTCCCGACACAAGCGGCGAAAAGGTATTCTGTTTCATGACCGCCTGTACATCGTTCATATGGAAGCCCGCCTTTCCAAGACATAAAACTACATTATATATTGTATCATAAACCCGGACGAAATTCAACGAGCAAAAATGAAAACATTTCATCCTGAACCGAAAAACCGAAAAAATCGCCGCCTCGGGCGACGAGGTGTTTACATTCGATATGATGAAATGA
>JAUNBY010000204.1 GCA_030526935.1 Clostridia bacterium | reverse complement strand
CTTGTTCGGATGTCTTTCCATATGCCCCATCATAGGCACGGTTCCCGCAAAGGACGGTTTCAAGAAGCTTCCCATTCAGATGATGATCGCCATGGGATTTATAAACATCACGGGAACGCTGTTTACCGGTACCGGCCTGGGCGACGCCCTTGGGACGCTTATAGGGCCGCTGGTCAACGGCGTAGGCCCTCTTGGATTCTCCATCATAGCCTCGCTTCTGCTGGGAATCATGGTCAACATCTTCGTCAACGCCCAGACCGGCGCCTACGCGCTGGTGCTCGGAGTACTATCCCCGGTCTGCGTAAGCCTCGGATACAACCCCGTTCTGATTATGCTTCCCGTCATGTTTGTAGGTTCGTTCTTCTTCTGCATGGGGCCAAGCGCCATGTGTATGCTTAACAAGGGTTATGGCTACTGGGAGATGAAGGATCCGATGCTTCCGGGATACCTTGTAGTCATTTTCGCGTCGGTTCTTTTCCCCGTCATCTGCTACTACGTAGGACCGATTTTCGGTATGCCGGTATATCTCGAAACCGCGGCGCTGGCCGAAACCATTCCCGCGGTACTCCCAACAATTATGCCCTGAATATGAAAAAAGGCCGCCGCGGTTTCTCTCTTCCGCGGCGACCCCTTTTTATTTGACCATCAATAAGCGACCGCAATTTCTCCCGGCAACAAAATATGGTTGACTATGGTGCCCTTTGCGGCCGCTACATCCTTACTCTTTACGGCTTCCAATATGTTTTCATGTGACGCGAGATTTACGCGCCGAAGGTAATGCGTATGTTCCCGCTCGTCGGCTGATTCCGCCTTAAGGCGCTCCGGTCTGGAATTGTCAACAAGGCGAATGGCGCTATGAACGATTTGCTTGGACGCGCTGTTTACATGATATTTCATAATCTGATCGTGAAACATGATATGAGCCTCGAGATACGCCGGCGTATCCTTGCGCTTGTCCTTCATTCGTTCCCGATAAACCATTTCCAGCATAAATACGTCGTAATCCGTGGCGTTCGCGATAAACTCCTCTATGGCCGCCGCCTCTATGACCGCGCGAAGGTTGCTCAGTTCCATCGGCTTGTCGTCCAGCAGCAGGTTCGACAGCATAAACAAGTTCATGAACCCGACCTCTAAGTCGCAAACATACAAGTTCCCCGCGCCTCGTCTGGACGAAATCACGCCAAAAGCCTCCAACACGCGAAGCGCCTCGCGCAACGTCGAGCGGTTTATATGAAGTTCCTCTGATAAAACATTCTCGTTGGGCAATTTATCCCCCACCTGCAAAGAGAGCTTTCGTATATACCTGACTATGTCTTCCAGCATTATAAAGTAATTCGTCGATTTAATATCGCTGGAGTTAGGCAACGATTTCATCAAGCTTCCCCTCCTGTCGCGAGTCGTCACCCGGTCACAATGCCGAACCTGTATTTCGATTATACATACAAATGCGCGAGAAGTCAAGCGGGACAGTTTTCGCGTTCTCATATTCCGCAACAAATCTGACCCGTCAACAAAACAGTTCAGGTTCAGCCCTTATCAGCTTATGCATGATTTCCGTAACCGTCGTCCGGCTGCGATTGCAAATCATCGCGATCTGCGCGTGCGTAAGCTGCGGAATATTATGCCGACGGCAATATCGGATAACGTAGCGAACCCCCGCGTAGGCGTCCTTGGAGCCGACCTCCCGCATCATATCGGATTTTTCAACGCTGCAGTTCTGCATGCAATTTTCAAACACGTGAACGGCGAATTCCATATTTGATTTGAATATTCGTCCGATTTCGACGCTCGAAAAAGTAGCGACGCTGCAATCCAACAGGCACAGGACGCTTCTATCCTCAATCGCCTGCGCCAGGGCGCCAGTAATCAGTCCGCCATCGCTGATCAGCGTGCCCCTGCTTGCGATTCCATTGGTCAAAATCCGTCCTGTGGCAGGATCGACATCGCCCATAATCATAAGCCCGTCCAGCAGCAAGGCAAACGTATTTTTCCAATACTCCTGGCTGCAGTATTGCCCCTGGGCATATCGTTTGATATGGCATACAGGGCAAAGCATAGCCCGCAATTCATCAGGAAGTCCCGCGCAGAAGGGATTTGAAAGAAAATCACATCCCATCGTCGCACCCCCCTCTTCTTTTGTTTCATTATATCATAATTCAAACGCTCGTGTAAACGAAAAAAAATGTCCCCGAAAGGACA
Source organism: Clostridia bacterium (assembly GCA_030526935.1). Taxonomy (GTDB): domain Bacteria; phylum Bacillota; class Clostridia; order Christensenellales; family Aristaeellaceae; genus JAUNBY01. Next base: position 3,777 of record JAUNBY010000204.1, on the reverse strand, counting down.
ATAAAGCTGTCGGCGGCGGGACAGACGATTGAAGCCCGAAAACGTATAATTGAAGTAGATAAGTTTATCAGAGAAAGAATGGAGGGGATTCTCTTGAAAAAGGAAACGACGCGCAGAGTCGCCGCTCTTGCCCTGGCATTGTGCGTTTGTCTGGGATGCTGTACGCCTGCCGTGGCGGAAAACGCGCAGACGGACAGCGCTGTCTATGGCAACGACATCGGCCCGTTCGAGACATGGGAAGACGCATGGAACAGCATGTACGACAGAACTCAGCGGATACTTGAAGAAAACAAACCGGAAACGACCACGCTTTCAAACGGAGTTACCGTGCAGCGAACGCCCGACGACGGGAGGGCGTTCAACAACAGGATTTACAACGCGGACAATCGCGGCTGTTTTGCCTGCCATGAAGATTTGAATACGCTCGTCATGGGCATTGAGTTTTCAAGCATCGGAAACATCTCTTTCTTCGAGCATTTCGAGCTTTCCAACCCTTATGGCATTGATTATGATATCGGCATGTGCGTAGACTGTCATGAAGGCAGTACCAGCCGACCCATCGCGGATATCATTCACGCATACCATGGCAGCGACAACCGGGCATTCTCCTCCATGGGCGGCGATTGCTGGAGCTGTCATATAAGCAGAGACGGCGAGATGAAACTGTGGGACGAGCAGAAGCACAGGGTGCTCTCAGGCATCACTAACGTGAGAAGCGACATCCTGGAAGGCGAAATCACCTATACGCAGGATGTCATCACGGGTGATGTATTCACGCTTGGCTGGATAACCGCCGAAACGGACAGAGAGCGCGTCCTCAGTCATTATGTGGAAGATATGACGCCGGATCCGCTGACAGACGGCGTATATGACAGCTGGACGATTGATATTTCAGGCGCGGTAGATACCCCAACGGTCTTTACTCTTTCGGAACTCATGGAGAAATGTGAAATCGTAACCACGACCATGACGTATGCCTGCTATCTGAATCCGATTGGAGGAGGCTTGATTGCAAACCCGCAAATCACAGGAATCCGCCTTAAGGACGTCTTCGACCTCGTAGGCGTGCATGAAGATGCCACGGTTTATTGGCCATATGATGCCAAGAAAACAAACCTGAAACCCAATTTTATCGATCATCTTGATGAATTCGGCGCATATATTGTGTTTGAAATCAATGGAGAGCCGTTAACCTATGAGGAAGGCTATCCCGTTCAGCTTTGGGTCGGAGGCACCACGGCTCACAATTGCAAGAAGAAGCTCGATCAGATCGTCATAACCACTGACGATCCGCAGAGCGTTGGGTACCTCCCGGCGCTTGATAATCTTTGTCCCGCCGCCGCCATAACGCATTTCAAGGAGGGGCAGATTATATCGTCGGAAGAGCCTTACACATTTGAAGGATATGTCTTCGGATATGAATACCCCGTGACGACCATCGAAATATCGTTTGATAAAGGTGCGACATGGATGGTCACGGAACTTCCGCAAGAAGAGATAGATCCTTCCCAGTGGGTGTATTGGTATTTTGAATGGATGCCGCCGGCTCCGGGTACTTATACGATCATGGTGCGTTCAACCGATATCCGCGGCAACAGCACTCCCAACCCCATATCTTATCTCATAAACGCACGGTAAGGAGGAGAAGCGCTATGAAAAAGTCGAAAAGAATTCTATCCGGCCTTGGCTCGGCCGCGATTTTGATAAACGGCGCGGTAGCCGTAGCGGAAAACGAAACTTTCAGTTTCACACAGGCACAGGGCGAAACGGTTTCTTATGGCGCGATATCCAATGTGCAGGGCGTCTTCTCTTTCGATCAGGAACAGCTGACGCCGTCGGACGAGGTGTTTAACCTCTTTGGCACGGTGCTGACAGGCGCTTGCGCGAAACCGGCTTTTGCGCTTGAAAACAGCCGCGCGACTTATTATATCAACGTGGGCGGAAAGATTGAAAAATCATACTCCGTCAATCTCGGGTTCATGGCAGAACAAAAGGAGCAGGAACGGACGCTGCTCTGTGCGTGCGCGACCGGGCCTGCCACGGCAAATGTGAAGGTAACGGGCGTGGCTGTGGAGGATATACTCGAGCTATCCAAACCCGCTGAAGACGTCAACGCCTTTACCGCTGTCGGCTCCGACGGTTACGGCACAACGCTGCCGCTGCGCTATGTGTTGGAGAAAGGCGCCATGATCGCATACAAACTCAATGGCGAAAACCTGCCCTCCGGAACACAGTTGTGGATACCGGAGACCGTGGCCAAATATTTCACGCGCGATGTAGTTGACATCGTCTTATCCCACGAAGATTTTATAAGCGAAGTGGAGGGGCGCGATCCTGCGTACCGGGCTGAAACAGTCATCATGAACTATATGGATGGCGCGTCATTCAAACTTGGGGAACAGATCGACTTCGAAGGGTATGCCGACGACTGCGGCGAAGCGATTTCTCAGGTCGAATTTTCAATGGATGGCGGAAATACATGGACGGCGTACAGCACACAGGGCGCAACGGCGGATCGCTGGGTGTACTGGCATTATCAGATTACTCCGGAATCGGCCGGTGAATACATGCTCAGCGTTCGAGCGCGGACGGTAAACGGAACAGTTTCACCGCTCGCGACAAATCTCGTGTTCAGTGTAACCGAGGATGTCGGAGAACGAATATAGACAAACGTCTCGGGTCTTATTCGGATGCCAAGTGCCCATTCCTTTAAATTGATCCGCGACATATGACGGCAACCTTTAATTGTCGCCATATGCCGCGGCTCGGTGTTTTTATCGGCTTTCGCCACCTTCAATACATTTATAACGCATCATATATCCTTATCCCACTCATCCCGCAAACTGTTCAAAAACAACGTCGAAGCGCGGGAAAATACCTGATACTTCTTCCAAACGAGACTCATTCCGATTTTATGGGTGGGATAAAGGGGTTTAAAGCAAAGATTAGAACCGTTTGTGTTGATCAGTTTATCCAGGCAAAGCGCGTAGCCGAATCCCTCGGCGACCAGGCGCGAGGCGTTAAATATCAGCGTATATGTGGATACGACGTCGAGCGCGGAAAACTCCCTGCCGATTATTTGCTCCATCTCACGGCTTGTCAGCGACTGCCGCGAAACGATCAGCGGCTTGTCCCACAAGTCCTCTCCCCTTATGTGCTCTTTATCCGCCAGAGGGCTGTCCCTGCGCATGAGGACGCCGAATACGTCCTCGGCCGGGATTTTTATCGAGTTGTACTTATCGACGTTGACGGGGTCGAGCAATATGCCAAAATCGATCAAACCCTTATCTAGGCGCTCGGTCACTTCCTCCGCGTCCCCGCTAGAAATATGGTAATGAATCCCCGGGTACTTTTCGCGCAGTTTCGTCGCTATTCCAGCGATCATACAAATGGCGTCCGTTTCGCCGCTGCCTATGTACACGTCGCCGGAAATCGCCTCGCCGGGCGACGTCACCTCTTTTTCGGTCTTATGAAACAGCTCGACCAGTTCCTCCGCCCTTTTGCGCAGTATCATGCCATGTTCCGTCAACGTGACCTTCCTGCTCCCGCGAATCAAAAGCTGCACTCCGAGTTCGTTTTCCAAATCCTTTAGCTGGCGCGACAGGGGCGGCTGCGACATATGAAGATGCTCCGCCGCTTTGGTTATGCTCTCCTCCCTGGCAACCGCGAGAAAATACCGCAATACCCGAATATCCATTCGCATCACTCCAATGCCTGCAGTATAGCACGAATATCGATACCTTGCAAGTATGGAAATCCATTTAATATATGTATTTG
>JAUNBY010000203.1 GCA_030526935.1 Clostridia bacterium | reverse complement strand
CGGGGCTGTTCCCGCAAAGCGTATAGCTTCGGCATTTCCCGGATACGCCCGTCACAATTACCTGCTGTTCCTTTTCGGGATGGCGGTTTATGAGGCTTACGCAGATCTTTCCGCTATCGATGTCCAGCGTCGCGACCGCGTCTACGCAGTCTGTCGCTTCGAAGCGGTCTGATCCCTTGACGGGACAAATCATGCTTTCGCCGTTTGAGGCCCAGCTGTCCAATACCGTATCGCCCATCATATTGGCAAACATGTCGAACACATGATATGTCGTGCGCTTTACTATGCCTTCGGGATATACATATATGGCTCCGCGCGTATTGACGGCGGGAGCGAAGTTCGCCATGCCAACCACGTCCGCGTTTCTCAGCATGGTATTCAGGAAACAGGCCGTAAATACGGCGTCCGCCATTGTGTAAGTCGAGTTTATATCGTTGCGGTCGCGCGGATAGAGGTATTCCTCCGGCGTTTTACCCTGCTCGACGGTATGCGCCGCCGGATGGTGCCAGCCGCGCAGGTTCCACTCGTCGTAGGCGATTTTGACGCTCTTGTCGAGGTTCATCGCTTTGAGCAGCCCCCGAACGCGCCCTAACGCGTCGCCGGTATGCCCCGACATGGCCATCACCTGCATATAATCGGCAGGCTCATCTACATTCCAAAGACCGTCCCAGTATCCGTGTATGGATATCCATTTAAGGCGTTCGCCCGCGCGGGTAAGCAGCTTCACGTTCCAGTCTATGTCGTCCAACGCCGCCGCGGTAAGCTCCACATTCGGGTCTACATGCGTTATCAGCTTCGCGGATTCCTCCACAAGGCGGCTCCACGTATCGGAATCCTTCGCCCCAAGTTCCCACGCGCCGTAATTTTCATTGCCTATCGACCAGTATTTAACTTCATAAGGCTTTCTGTGTCCGTTGGCTATGCGCCATTTGGCAAATTCGCCTTCGTGGTCGAGGTTGCAATACTCGACCCAGTCGCTCATCTCCTCTATGGAACCCGTACCGGCATTCAGGCATATATACGGTTCGCATCCCAGCTTCCCGCACAACTTTATGAACTCGTCGGTTCCGAAGGAATTGTCGTCCTCGACGCGCCAGCTCTTGTCAAATGACGCCACTCGATTCGCTCCCACGGCCTTCTTCCAATGATAGCTCGACACGAAGCAACCGCCCGGCCAGCGTATTACGGGGACGCGAATCTTTTTTAGGGCGTCCATTACGTCAACGCGAAAGCCGTCATCGTCAGAAAGAGGGGAACCCGGCTCAAAAACGCCCCCGTATATCTGGCGATGGAAGTGTTCGAGGAAATGCCCGTATATCATTATATCGCGCTTGAACAGCTTCCGCTGCGCGTCTATCTTCAGCCTCATCCCTCGACCACCAGCCGTATTACGTTCCATGACAGAGCCTTGAGGGGTATTTGCAATACGCCATGGTCGATTTCCCCGCCGTTTCCCGCGACGGGCTTAACGTTATCCGGGTTGTCGTGCGTATTAACGGCCTTTACGTCGTCGTGGTGAAGGAGTATGTGCTCCTTAAGACTGAGCTTTTCGAAGGAACGCAGGTCGACCGACAGGCATACGTCATCCGCCATGTCGCGGTTGACCGCGAATATCGTTACGTTGCCCTCGTCATCCATGGTCGCCGCCGCGTCTATAACGGGCACCTTTTCATAGTCCGCGCAGTCGTATACGGGGGAATCGACTATGGGTTTGAGCGATGTACCGCGACCGTAAATCGAGGCGTGCATAAGCGGCCAATATATGGTTTGCGCCCACACTCCCGCGCCGGGACGCGTCATTATGGGGGCTATGACGTTTACGAGTTGCGCGAGGCACGCGATCTTCACGCGGTCGGCGTTTCGAATGAGCGTCATGAGCATGGACCCCACAAGCAGCGCGTCCTCAAAGTTATATACGTCCTCCAGCAAAGACAGTGCCCTCCCCCAGCGCGCCTTCTTCCATTCTTCCTCGTCCTTCTCCTTTGAGTGATACCATACGTTCCACTCGTCGAACGAGAGGTTGACGCTTTTTTTCGAATGCTTTTTACCCTTTATGGCGTCGCAGATAGAGGATACCGTATGTATGAAATCGTCCATATTCATCGAACGCGCGAGGAAGCCGGGGGTATCGTTGGTAGGATTGCCGTAATACTGGTGAAGCGACACGTAATCGACGTGTTCATAGCATTCATCGAGCATGGTCAGTTCCCACTCGCCGAAGGTCTCCATGGAACTGTTTGACGATCCGCAGGCCACAAGCTCTATCGACGGATCTACCCACTTCATGGCTTTCGCGGCTTCTCTGGCGACGCAGCCGTAATCATAGGCGGTGCGGTGGGCGATCTGCCACGGGCCGTCCATTTCGTTTCCGAGGCAGAAAAGTTTTACGCCAAAGGGTTCCTTTCGTCCGTTTCGTATTCTCAGATCCGACCATTGGGAGCCTGCGGGATGGTTCATGTACTCGACGATATTCCTCGCCGCGTCTACACCGCGTGTTCCGAGGTTTATCGCGTACATGAGTTCGGCGCCCGCCTTTTCGCACCATTCGGCGAATTCGTGAAGGCCAACTTCGTTTGTCTCGGTCGTGAACCACGCGAGGTCAAGCCTCTTGGGGCGCTCTTCGCGGGGACCTATGGAATCCTCCCAGTTGAAGCCCGATACAAAATTTCCGCCCGGATAGCGCACCAGAGGCATTTTAAGCGCCTTGACCATCTCGATTACATCGCCTCGAAATCCGTTTTTATCGGCGGTGGGATGCCCCGGCTCGTAAACTCCGGAATACACCGCGCGTCCGACGTGCTCGATAAAAGAGCCATAGATTCGCGGGTCGATCTTAGAGATGACATACGCCCTGTCAAGTGTCATTGTCGCCTTTTTCATGGTAGTTCCTCCGCATATATAAATATTCTGATTATATAAAGCCCGGCCTATCCCTTTATTCCGCCCGCCGTCATTCCCTCGAGGAAGTAGCGCTGGAAGAAAAGATACACTATCAATATGGGCAAAACCATTAAAACCGATCCGGCTATGAGCATATCGTAATTATTGCCGTAGGGGGTTATGAGCGACCTGAGTCCTATGGGCAGCGTTTGCAGGGAACTCGTCCGCAGCACCATCATGGGCCACAGGAAGTTGTTCCAGCTGTTCATCGACTGAAGTATGAGCATCGCCGCGTAAGCGGGAATCATGAGCGGCATAAAGATTCTGAAGAATATGCCGTACTCGGTGCATCCGTCTATTCGGGCGGCCTCCATAAAGTCGCGGGGCATTCCGCTCAGGTATTGCTGAAAGAAGAATATGGCTATCGGCGCGACTATAAACGGAAGTATGGCTCCTATATATGTGTTCATAAGTCCCATAGACACAAAAAGCTGGTAAAGTCCCAGAAGCAATATCTCAACCGGCACCATCATGACCATCATAACCATGACGAACAGTCCGTTTCGCCCCTTATAGCGGTACATGGCAAGCGAGTAGCCGACCATCGACGTGAAAAACAGACACATGGATACCTGCATAAACGTCACGATGATGCTGTTTTTATACCATGTGAAATAATTGGAATCGCCGGTGAACAGATATATATAGTTGTCAAAATTCATGACCGAGAAATCCCAATCGACGTTAAGTCCATAGCGCACAAGATAGCTTCCGGGTTTAAAGGAGGCAACTATCATGGCGTACAGAGGAAACAGGCAAAACGCCGCCGCGAGTATGAATACGACGAGTATTATGAAGGATATCCATGTAAATTTGCGCTTTTCCTTAAATTCATGAGCGGCTTTCATCTCAATCACGCTCCTTCCTGAATTGCCCCGTGGCGCGTAATTGAATGAGATTTACAATGAGCGTGAACACCATGAGCATGAGTCCTATCGCCGCGCCCCGGCCCATTCTGTTTTGCTCGAACCCCTGCCTGTAGAGAAGTCCCACTATCGTAAGGCCCACGTTCATAGGTGAATTGTTGCCGTTGAACAGCATGAAGCTCTCGGTGAACATGGCCATTCCGCCGTAGATGGATATTGTAAGAACGTATATCGTCACGGGGCGAAGCATAGGCACCGAAATCCGGAAAAACTGTTGTATGGCGTTTGCGCCGTCGATGGACGCTGATTCATACAAATCCTTTGGTATGGCTTCTAATCCGGACAGGAAGTACATCATATTGACTCCGAGCCAGCGCCACGTTGCCATAACGACAAGCGCCGCGTACGCTACGGTCTGCCCTCCGGTAGTAAGCCAGTTCTGCGCCTCGAAGCCCAGAGCCGTCACTATGCGGTTAAAAAGCGCCGTGTCCAAATCTCCGAGTATCAATCTGAAAATTATGCCCGCAACGACTACGGACGTGAGCGAGGGGACAAATAAAGTCGAGCGAAAAGCGTTCTTTCCGGGGGCGGACTTGCTGTTTAACAGCGCCGCCAGCACCATTGGAAGCGGGATAAGAACCAGAAGCGTCAACAAAGTATATACGACGCTGTTTTGAAGCGCTACAAAGAAATGCCTGTTCGAGAGCATTATCTCGTAGTTTCGCCACCCTATGAACGTCGTCTGTCCCGGCAAGACCTCCTGAAAGCTCATAATTACCGTCGTTATAATCGGATACACGAAAAATATCAGTATCGACAGTATAAACGGCAGAGCAAACACATAAGGCGCGACGGCTTCGGAACATATCAGCTCTTTCATCGAGCGCTTGCGTTTTTTTACCATTTGCATAGCAACACCTCCGTATTCAGGCAGAAATGAACCCTAAAAGCCGACGGGCAGTGCGCGCCGCCCTGCCCGTCATTTCAACAGATCGGAATTATTGCTCGGCTCTTATCATGTCGGCTATCTCGGTAAGCACGGTCTGAGCGTCCTCAAAGTTGACGAACAGGCGTGTCCAGCCCTCGGTTTCCAACAGGTTCTCCATGGTGGGGCTGAGCGAATTCATATGAATGTCGTTGAACTCGTCCTTGACCTCGAGAAGAACGGCGAATACGTCCTGATCGAAGTACTCCGTGTAGATATTCGGCTCCTGCATTATCGGGTCGGACCATGTCTCTATGCGAATCGGGTCGAATCCCAGCATTGTCCAGATCTCTTTGCAGCCTTCGTTGGAAAGTTTGCAATAGGCCAGGAATTCCTTACAAAGCTCGGGATCCTTCGCCTGGTTGGTGATGGAGGTTCCGGTGCCGCCCATGACGGCGGAGCGGTAGCCGCCTTCGGTCCACGCGGGCGCGGGATAGATCTTGACCTTTCCGGCGAGATCCGGCATATAGTCGGTGAAGCGTCCCATGTACCACATGGGCATCCAGATGCAGGCAGCTCCGCCCTGATTCATGAAGCCGTAGTACTCCTCGGTGTGATGGTATCCGCCGGGGGAGAGGATGCAGATTCCGTCCTGAAGGAGCTTTTGAAGATATGTGACTATCTCCACGTTGGTCTCGTTGTCGAGTATTACATTGCCGTCGGCGTCGAAGAAGTCGCTTCCGGCCTGAGAGAACATGGGCCATTGCGTCCAGGAGTCGCCGGTCTCGATTGTGGACATGGGCTTTCCGGTCTTTTCGACGACGATCTTACCGTAGTTGTAGAAGTCGTCCCAGGTCTTGATGTCGGCCGGATCGACGCCGGCCTCGTCCAGTATCTCCATGTTGTAGTACATGACCTCCGCTCCGACATGGAAGCAGATTCCGTAATAGTTGCCGTCTTTCGAGTAGACGTTTACGCGGGACTGGACGATATTCTCAAGCTCCGGCTCGACTATGTCGTTAAGCGGCAGAAGCTGAATGTCGCCCATGAGGAAGTTCTGATATTTGTTGATCTCGATGTCAACCATGTCGGGAGCGCCGGTTCCCGACTGCAGCGCTATCTGAAGCGCGGAATAGATGTCGGCGTCGGCAAGCGCAAGCGATTCGAGGTTAATCTGACGGTCGGGATTGGCTTCGTTCCATTTCTCCGCCATCGTCTCGTAGAACTTGATGTGTATCTCCTGGAACGTCCAGAAAGTGATGGTCGTCGGCTCGCTTTCCGCGACCG
>JAUNBY010000202.1 GCA_030526935.1 Clostridia bacterium | reverse complement strand
TACGCCATCCTGAACGGATACGCCGTCTACTTCGCCGGTCTGACCGGGGTTCATCGACTGCGACAGCATTTCGCGCTGAAGCTCTTTTTCCGCGAGCAGGCGGCTGAGGTAGCCGCCGGTTTCCGTTTCGCGAGACGTTTGCCGCGCCTCGTCCTGTTCGGAGGCGTAGAGCGCCGAAAGAAGCTGCAGGGTATTGCGGGCGTTGATATTGCAGTTGAGGTCTACTATGACGAGTTCCGGGGGATTGTTCACGCGCGGGAGGCTGTGGGAATTGCCGAGTCCCCGGCTGACGATCATCTTTGTATCGTCTTTTTCGAACATGCCCTCGGTATAGGGCGGGAAAAACCCGTCCTCGTAGGAATACAGGCCGTCGAGATAGGGGAGGTTTACCTGTCCGCCGTGCAGATGCCCGCTGAGCACGAGGTCTATGTCCGACTGGGCGACGAGGTCGAAATTCGAGGGATAGTGGGACATGAGTATCTTATACCCGTCCTGCGAAGCTACGCGGCCTATGATGTCGTTGCTGTACCTGTCGATGTTCGCCCCGCTCTCCGACAGCCCGCCAAGGCAGATGGCGTTCCCGTTGACGGTGATGTTTTTATACTGGTCGTTGAGCATAACGACGCCCGTCGCCTCTATGTCGTCGTAAATCTGGCGGCCGACGGCGACTATCTGCGTCAGTTCGTGGTTTCCAAGGGCGTAATAGGTGTCGGCTATCTCTACCAGTTGCCTGCAAAGCGTCAAAACCACGCTGTAATCGTCGTTGCCATATATATTCATATCCCCGCCGATTAGTATTATATCGGGCTTCAGAAGGCGAACGCGCTCGACGAGGCGTATATTGTCCTCTCCGAATTCGCTCAGGTGCAAATCGGACAGGAACACCGCGCGCGTGTCGTTTATCAGCTTATCCGAATCAATCTGGTAGAATGTTTCGCTGATTGTGGACTGGTCGGTCAGCGCCTCCCACGCCTGAACTGCCAGAAACGCGACGGCCAGCATAGTCGCCAGAATCGCCGCCGCCCTAAAAATCGTTTTCCTGTTGGACGAAAGCCGGGCGAACAGCGCGGCGAGGTGCTTTTTCATCCCCGGCGCGGGCGTTTCGGACTTTTCGCGCTTTTTAAACAGTTTTATTTTCACTTCCGCTCCCCGCCTTTATTCTCGTCCTCGACCGCGCCGCCGATACCGGTAAGGCTCGCGTAGGCGTTTCGAACGAGCTGTTTTATGTCGTAGATACCGCTCTTGGTCGTGCATTGAGACGAGATGCTCACCTGCATCATTTCGCCCGCTTCATGTTCCTTGTTGTACCTGTCGACGAGTTCCGCGAGGCGCCTTGTAAGCTCGTCCGCGCGTTCGGCCGTGCAGTCGGGCATAATGCACAGGTATTTTCCGGTGTTGTTATATCCCGTGAAGCCCAACCCCTGAGTTACGCTCTTGAGGAACAGACCCATCTGGCGAAGCATCTGATTTCCGACGGCGTAGCCCTCCTTGTCGTTGGTTATCCCAAGGTTGTCGAGGCTGATTATGGCGCAGCAGAAATCGTCGGGAAGTATGGCGTTTTCATACCTGGCGATCTCCTGATCGCAGCGGGCGCGGTTGGGAAGGCCGGTCTTGAGGTCGTTGTAGAGTACGTATTCGAATATATCCTCTCCGCGCCCGAGGATTATGGAGCCTACGCAGCCGCAGATGAGGAACACCGCCGAGGCGAGCACGAGGTAGAGCGTGACGTTGAGGCCCTCCCTGACGTTTACGTTTGAAAGGACCCTGAGGTTTTGCGCCGCGAGATAATCGTTGAATTCGGAGCTGGTGACGCTCAAAATATCGTGAAGCGACGTCATCTGCGTCGTGACGCCGGCTATGGCCTCTTCGACGGCGGCGCTGTAAGTTTCGCGCGATTCGGAGAACACGTTTTGCATATCCCGCATATGCTCCATGTTTATCTCGGCGTAGCTCACCTGAAGCTGATAGTCTATGCGCCTTTGAAGAAGGTCGTCGTAGGTTATGGTATAGTCGGCGGGGGTATTCTCGTCGTGCCAGCCGTATACGTTTTGCAAGACGTTCCCGGCCGCGTAGGTCTGCGCGTAATTAAGGCTCTGTTCGAGCTTGTCGTCGAGCTTCTGTCCGTATTCCTCGATGATTTTATCGAGCTTTTGAAGCTGCTCCTCGCCGTTTTCTATGGCGTGCTGATAGTTTACTATGTCCTGCTGATAGCGCTTGAGAAGCAGGTCGTCGTCCCTGCTGACGGCGTTGTCTATGACCTGAGAATACAGGTAGGGTATCGTGTTGTCGTAGATGTATTCGTAAATAAGATACAGGTCGTTGAAGCTGTAGCCGGTCTGGGCGGAGCGAAACGAGGGATACAAATCGCGCTTGCCGTCGAGTATGTATATAATGTCCGACAGCGTCTGTTCGAGAAGCTCCACCTGCTCGATATAGTCATAGGATGAGGAGGCTATGTTTGCGGCGTTGTCGGGAAGGACGGTTTCGCTTATGTAGCTTTCCGCGTAATCCCTGAAGTAAAAGTCGAGTATGCTGGAAAGTATCCTTCGGGCGTTTTCCGCGCTCGAAGTGGAATCGACGGTATAGTTAAGCATATAGTCGGTGGTATAATATTCGTACTCGTCGCCGTCCTCGAGTATGGCGGTTTTTCGTATGAGCTCGTCGGCGGGGATTATCTCGGTAGCGGAGCAATTGCTCCTCACGCGCTCGATGTTGACGGTCATCCCAAGTTCGTCGAGCACGTTGGCTATGATCCTCGAGGAGAAGATCTCCGTCACGTCTATCGGCTGTCCGTCGGGCCTGAGTCCCTGCGAAGCGCCGGAATTCGTATATCTGATGGCGACGCTCGCGGTATAGGTCTGCCTGCCCGACGCGAAGCGGTAAAACGCCACGCAGCCCAGAAGCGTCACTATCAGTATAAGATAGCGCCACCTTTTAAGGTATCTCAATACTTGAAACTGTTTCATAAGGTCATCGTCTCCTTGCGCTTATGGGCGCGCCAGCCCATGAGCCACAAAAATGCGTAAAACGCGGCGCAAAGCATCATATTCGAAACCAGGTCTATCTTCTGCGTATAGCCAATATCCCCGTAGGTGAAGGTTATATAGTCGTCCATGCTGTAGGCGATGTAATCCTGATCGGTCAGGAGTATAAGCCGGGTAAGCTCGTTTATCCGCGCCTCGACCTGCGCTATCATTTCCTCGGTTCGAAGTATTTGAGCCTCGCTGGCCGTCGAAGCCGTGACGCTTTGTATGATCTCGTCGGTGCGGGAGATCTTGTCAAGGCTCGCGGCGGCCTGTTCGTTCCAGTTCTGGGCGTCGGCGGCTATGGCGTCGATGCCGATTTTGGTCATCGACATATAGAACTCACCCGACGTATCGTAGGTGGGAACCATCACTATGGAGGTCTGGAGTATGTTGTAAAGCTCTATGTTTTCTACGCGAACGCTGTACTCGGCGAACCTCTTGCGATAGTTGTCGTTTTCCATATAATTGAGGTAGGCGAGTTTCGCCAGATACCGCGGCTTGTCCGCCGCGACGCCGGTTTGCCTTATATAGGCGTTGAGATTTCGAATATCGACGGAGATTACGTTATTTATCTTCTCCTGAATCTCCCTGAAGGTGTTTCCGGTGGTATCGGAGCGGAAGGTGTTGTTGTCGGATATGCGGCCCGAGACGTAGCTGTTGAGGATTTCGAGCTTCATATTGAAATAATCGGCCAATTCCTGATACTCGTAGTATTCGGTGTCCTCGAAGGAAAAGAGCAGCGCGTCCGCCCGCGAGACGTGCAGCCTGTAGAAATCCTGGCTGAAGGCCTTGCAGATCATCGGAAGAAGCGACTGCGCGCTGGCCTGTATCAACGTATCGCCGTCGGGGTCGATATTAAGGCGCATTATGTATTCGCTCGAGATATAGCTCTCGTCGCCCGAACCCCGGCTAGAGAGGCTTATGCACTTCGACAGGTCGGCGGGTTCGACGTTCTGAAGAGCCGCCATATCTATGGCGCTTTGCAAAATATCGTCGCTTATCATGTCGTACATGTTGAACCGCGTGCCGTTAGGCGCGAGTCCCTTGCCGGCGTCCTCGTAGTTGAGGGCGATGTTGACCATGGCGACGTTGCGGTTTTGAATATAGGAGCGCGTACACAATCCCGCGAACGCTATCGCCGCGAGAATCGTATAGGGAATGAGCCGCTTTCTGACGAGCCGCTTTATCCTGTCCTTTATGGTTTCCGGGCCGCCGCTACGCCGTGCGTTGCGAATTTTGCGCACGGAGGAAGCGGCTGGCGAGCCTTCTTTGGAGGCGTCGCCGTTTGAAGCGGTACTGTCCCCGGGGGAAGTATCGCGGTCTTCGCGGGGCGTCGTCTCATACGCCTTCGCCTGTTTTTTATCGCGTTCTTTCTGCGCTTTTCTTTTTTTATAGGGCCACATCGCCTGCTCCTTTCAAGACGTTTCTGGCTGCGGCGTCGGCTTGATCCTGGTACGTCTGAGCGCACGCGAGAGGAATGAGCCGGTAGATAAACGCGCTGTGATAGTAGTACATGGTGTTGTCGGTGAGGTAGGTAAAGTATATATATATGGTCATAAGCACGTATACCTTGGCGGAGTTAAACCCATGCCTGTCCATGAGCCACTTTGGGTGAATGACCAGTTCGTAAAGGGTCCAGGCGAGATATCCCCAGAAGCCTATTTCGATAAACTGCCTGAGCAGGTCGTTGTGTATGGCGGTTATGCCGCTTATGCCGTCTATGCCCGCGTCCTTGAGGTCTGTGAGCAGGTAATAGACGTAATCTATGCCGTAGCCTACGAAGTTGGGCGTGATTTCATAGTAGTCGCTTATGAAGTGGTAAAGCCCGGTGCGGCTCATGGTATCGATATTGAAGGTTTCCGTAAACCAGTCAAAGATGCCATATCGAATGATGTAGAGGTAGGCGAAGCTGAATATCAGCATGAAAACGCCGAAGCGCATGATGGACTTGCGCTGTTTTTCGGGTTTTACGCGGTTGATATAGAAGTTATAGACAATCGCCAGCGCGACCGACATCATGGCGATGCGCTTATAGCCCAGCAGAAAGCCCGCCAGCGCCAGCGTCAGTCCCAGCCGTCTTTTAGGCTCGTCTTTGGGCGCGAGCATATAGTATATCACGAAAAAGCCGAAGGCGAACGTCAGGTCGTGAACTTCGAGATAGCGCATGGCGCCGCTCGCGTCGCCCAGGCTGGTCACGAAATAGATGAACGACGACAAAAACGCGGACGGCCCGTAGACGCCAAAGGCCTTTATGATGATTATGAAGTAGGCGATGGACATGCCGTACAGCGTATACCTCAGCCCGTCGCGCCGGTAGAGGTAGAGGGTGGCGATGACGACGAATATGTTTATACTCTGAACGAGCAGTTTGCTCACGCCGTTTGTGATCTCCGAAAGCGGAGAGAGGTTGATTATCCATATGAGCAGCGACGCGGTGAGCACCAGAATCACGGGGATTGTGATTATCGCGAAGTATTCGCCCTGATACCTCGCCCTTTCCCTGTCGAAGGTGATGATAAAGTGAACCAGGGCGATCGCCACGACGACCATCCCCGCGCCCTTGAGCATTCGCGGAAAGCCGCGAAGCTCGCCCAGAAAGTTGAGCGTCATCAGGACTATATAGCAGGCGTTTAAAAGCCACTGCGCGAACTTTTCCCCAAATACCTGCCGCCAGTCCCGCTGCGCGTAGTCCATTATCCCGCCTCCCGTCCGCCCTGATCCGCCGAACGCTGAAACGCGCCCTTCGGCGGCGTTCGTTTCGACCGCCGCCCGCCGTTTTTGCGCAGGGGCGCTGTCCGCCGCTCTTTCTCGTTTATTATAGCATTTTTTGCCGTTTTCGTCTATAGCATATCTCAATTTCCTCAGGCTTACGCTTGTAGGCGTTGTAGGAGCGCGGGTCGCGCGTATTCGCGGGTCGCGCGAAAACGAACCCGTAGGGGCGTCGCATCGCGCGCCCGCCAGCCTGTACTCCGCGGGTTTGCGGCCGAGTGTTGGTTTGGCCGTTCCCCATGCGTCGCCCGCTG
>JAUNBY010000201.1 GCA_030526935.1 Clostridia bacterium | reverse complement strand
GACAGAGGGGTTAACTTGCTTGGGTTGATGACATTGCCGCAGAGGGCACCCGGCGCCTTGCCGCTTAGCAAGTTGTTTTTGATTTATATATTTAACAATTAAATATTATTATAGGTTAATCTAATCAAATCAGTTCAATATTTTCTTCTGGTAATTATACTGAATTTGTGATATAATAGTATCGTGAACGGAGGCGAGTATATGGACATTGCCCGTAAGCGCCAGAGCGATTCTTGCGAGCAGAGCGTACGCGATCATTTGCTGAACGTCAGCCGGTTGTGCGAGCGTACAGGCGCGCGATGCCTGTTATCGGCCATTTGTTTGCTGATTGGCCTTATCCATGATATGGGAAAGTGTTGAGGGCAATTCACTCAATACATAAGGGATTCGTTCAGCGGCTCCGGCGGAAGCTCTGGCGAAAACCGCGTACCTCATTCGCCGACCGGCGCGAACTTTGCGTGGAAGCGATGGTACGCGGGGGATTCCTGCCGAAAGATTTGCGCGCAGATCATCGCCATGGTCGTAAGGGGGCATCACGGCGGCATGATCGACTGTATTGACATGTCGGGCTTTTCTCCCCTGATGAAGACGCTGCAAAATAACCCCGACGCCATTCATTACGACGAAGCCGTCGATCACTTTTCGCGCGATATATGTCCGCTTTCTCAACTCGATGAACTGTTTGAGCAAGCCGTTATTGAAGTTAAGCGCATGATCGAATGCTTCCCAAAGGGAAAGGATCAGGCGTTTGTGTGCGGGATGATTGCGAGATTACTCCTGGGCGTGCTGGTTGACGCGGACCGCTATGACGCGGCCTGTTTTGAACGCGACGAAGACCCTTTTGGATCGGAGCCTCCAAGCGCGGACTGGGCGCAACTGCTCGAATGTTTAAACGGGCATTTAAACGGTTTTCCCCGCGATACGCGCATCGACTTTCTCAGAAAGTCCGTTTCAGACGACTGCCTGGCCTGCGCGTATAAACCGGGAAGGTTATATCGCCTGACGGTTCCGACCGGCGGCGGAAAAACGCTGTCCAGCCTGCGCTTTGCGCTCGCCCGCGCAATGCGCGATAAACTGGACAGAATAATCTACGTCATCCCCTTCAACACGATACTCGACCAGAACGCGCGCGACATTCGCGAAGCGCTGGGCGGATACGACGGGATTCTCGAACATCACGCGAACCTCGTCATCGAGGACGAGGATGAATGCCGCAGGCACACGCGCCTTACCGAGCGATGGCAAACGCCCATAATACTCACGAGCGTGGTTCAATTCCTCAACGCTATCTACCGGTGCGAAAACACCAACGCGCGGCGTATGCCGTCCATGATTAACTCCGTAATTATCTTTGACGAAATTCAGGCGCTCCCTCCCAAATGCATACGCCTGTTTGAAATGGCGGTCAAATTTCTGACAAACTGCCTCGGCTGCACCGTGGTTCTTTGCACGGCTACCCAACCGGCGCTCAACCTGGAGGCGACTGAAATGGTCTCGAACGCCGGGCACCTTTTTGAACAGCTCGACCGGACTCGCTTCCACGACCAGACCCGCCACGCGAGGTCTATGAAACAGGCCGCCCGCGACGCCGTTTCGCTTCAGGCAGAATACGGCGCGGCGCTCGTCATCGTAAATATGCGCTCCCAAGCCGCTTTTATATTCGACAGCGCGCGAAGCATGGTTTCCAAAGACGTATTACTCGTACACCTGACGACGGACATGTGCGCAAGGCACAGGATGGACGCGCTTGACAGGGTAAAACGGGCGCTTCGCGACGGAAATCCCGTTTTGTGCGTATCCACAAGCCTCATTGAAGCGGGCATAAACATAAGTTTTCCCTGTGTGGTCAGGTTTTACGCGGGGCTTCCCAGCATACTTCAGTCGGCGGGCAGGTGCAACAGGCACGGCGAATTGCCGGAAGGAAAAAAGGGAGAGGTGTATATATGGAAGATCGAGGACGAACATATACGATACATTCCCCACGTCGCAATAGGCCAGCGCTGCACCGACTACGCCTTATCTCTTTTAGCTGAAGAGTCGACGCGGCTTGACGCGCCGGAGGTTGTAAGCGGCTATTTTGGCAAAGAGCGCGGCGAATGCAAAGACCTGCTCGACTACCCGCTAGACGGTTCATCGCTTTACTCGCTGTTGTCCACGAACCGGACAGGCCGCAACGCCGCGTCTCATATAATCGAAAACCCCGCCGCGGAACTTGTGCTTTGTCAGGCGTTTAAGACGGCGGGAAAGGCGTTTCACGTAATCGACGATAATACTCGTTCAATCGTCGTTCCTTACGCGCAGGCCGCGTCATTGCTCGACAGGCTGAACTCGCGGCACGACATATACGAGGAATACTCAATTCTAAGGCGCTTGCAGGGCTATACTGTCAACGTTTACGCGAATAAATACGATAAGCTTCAAGAAATGGGGGCGATTTATCAGCTTGGAGAGACTGGCGTAACAGTTCTGCGCGACGAATTCTACGATATGGATTTGGGGCTTAAACTGACAGCTGGCGAAATGCCGTTATACGACTAGTGACAAAAGCGAGGTGGTGTATTTTGCGAAATCAGGTTGAATTTTCCCTCCGTGGCCGCTATGCGCTTTTCAGCGACCCCGTAACGCGCACAGGCGGCGAAAAGTTTTCCTATCAGGTTCCCACCTATCAGGCGCTCAAGGGCGTCTGCGAGAGCATCTACTGGAAACCTACGTTCATCTGGGTTGTAGACGAAGTGCGCGTCATGAACGCCATACGCACGGAGTCAAAGAACATTCGCCCCATCAACTACCAGGTAGCCGGTAACGACTTGTCCATATATACGTATTTATCCGACGTATGCTATCAGGTGCGGGCGCACTTCGTCTGGAACCTCAACCGGGATAATCTGGCCGAAGACCGCAACGAACACAAGCATCACAACATAGCCCGTCGCATGATCGACAGGGGCGGGCGCAGGGACGTGTTTCTGGGGACGCGCGAATGTCAGGGATATATAGAGCCTTGCGCATTTGGCGAGGGGGAGAGCTTCTACGACCGCATGGATGGCGGCCTCGACTTCGGGCTGATGTTTCACGGCTTCGACTACCCCGACGAAACGGGACATAATATGCTCGCGGTAAGGTTCTGGCGTCCGCGCATGGAAAAGGGAGGCATAATCAGATTCACGCCCCCGGAAAAATGCGACCCGGCGCTCAAGAGGGACATTCGCCCCATGTCGATGAAGGACTTTGGAAAAGGCAACTTCACGGGCTTACGCGAGGATTCCCTCATTGAACTTTCAGAGGAAGGCGGTGAGACGATTGGGCTGGGCACAGAAACTGTGTGAGACATACGACAGGATAAGCCGCAGCGCGCCTTCATCCGGGTTCAAGCCCGTCGCCCCCGTGGGCTTCACTGAGAAAAGAGCCGACTATCTGGTCACGCTCGACAAACGCGGCGAATTGTTCGGGATACATAAATTTGGTCAGAGCATTGTCGTTCCGACGCTGTCCTCTGCGGAAAATAAAACAAGTTCCGTCATCGCTCCATATCCTTTTTCCGATGAATTGCGCTACATGGCGGGAGATCTGGACAGTTGCTGGAAAACCAGGGTTTACAGTAAGTTCTTTAATCCTTATATCGAGCAATTGGGCGCGTGGTGCGCACGGGATGACGCTCCGGAAGACCTGCGAATCATATATTGGTATCTTAAAAAATGCCAACTGATGAGCGATCTTATGGCGCATGGATTGAAGCTTATGAAGAAAGACGTAAAAAAGACGCTGGTCTTTACGGTAATGAGCAATGATGGAGGCTATCTTTGGGAGAGGGATGATTTCAAGAAAAGTTGGCTAAAGTATCTGCGTGAAACACAGACGAGAGAAAAACAGCTTTGCTATATACAAGGCGACATGTTGGTGATACAAGATAAACACACAAAGCTGTTCAGCAACGCGAAGCTGATATCCGCGGATGACACGAATAATATCTTTAAATTCAAGGGGCGCTTTATTGATGCGGAACAGGCGCTTTCGGTGAGTTTTGATGCATCCTCAAAGATCAACAATACCCTGAAATGGCTTAAAGATCGCCAGGGTTTTTCTCGATTTGGCATTCACGTCATCATGTGGTCCCCCGGCGGCGCGCCTGTCAAAAGCGCGTTTGACGACAACTTTTTTCTAGACGACGAGGACGATCCGCCCGACACAATGGAGGCCTATGGCAAAATGCTCGCAAAGTCCCTCGCGGGTTACCGCCAAAGGCTGATATACGATGACAATATAGACTTTTCACAGGTAGTCGTACTGGGACTGGAAGCCGCGACTCTCGGCCGCATGTCCATAATCCATTATCAGGAGATGTCGATAAGCCAATACATCGAAAACCTGCAAAATTGGTATTCGCACTGCGTTTGGCGCCTTGAGAGGACACAGGACGATAAAACGACGCGCTTTATCTCGAGTCCGACCCCCCGGGAGATAGCGACACTGTTGTACGGCGAAGCAAGCGTTTTAGCAGCGTACCGCGACGCGCGGGCGGACAAAGCCATCACCAGGCAGATAAGGGGAATGTATATGCGCCTTTTACAGTGTATCGCCGAAAAAAGGCCTCTGCCCGTCGATATAGTGAAAAGCGCCTTTCATAAGGTAAGCAATCCGCTTAGATATACATTGCGAAACGGCGGATGGGACAAGCGGCAATGGATGAGGTCGCTCGCTATATTTTGCGCGCTGAACGCCAAATACGCTTACGATACGAAGAAGGAGGTACGCCAAGTGGCACTGGATCTTGAAAAAACCGAGCGCAACTACCTCTACGGACGATTGTTAGCCGTCGCCAACCAGGTGGAGACGCTGGCCATGATAGACAACTCGGCCGCGGACAAATCCGCCAGGCAGACAAACGCCATACGCTATATGCAGGCTATGCAATTAAGGCCCGTCGAGACCTGGCGGCGCATAAACAACCTGATGATACCCTATCTGGGCAAGCTGAAAGCGCCTTGGGTATTCACAAACACGCTCAACGAGATCGGAGAGAAGATAGACTTTTCCGACAATTCGCCCCTCGACGGACGCTTTTTAGAAGGCTACTACGCGCAGGGCTACGCCTATCAACTCGCCGCTAAACAGAAAAAAGAAAGAGAAGGAGCGATCACAAATGACGGCACTGAAGAACAAAATTGATTTCGCGCTGATTTTCTCCGTGCGCAACGCCAACCCAAACGGCGACCCGCTGGACGGCAATCGCCCGCGCACGACGCTCGACGGAAAGGGAGAGGTTTCCGACGTATGCCTCAAAAGAAAGATTCGCAACCGCCTTATGGACGAGGGTGAAGATATATTCGTGCAGTCCGACGACCGCAGAAACGACAGGTATCGCTCCCTCAAGGATCGCGCCGACTCCGTACCCGAACTTCTGGAATTGAGAAAGAAAAAGAAGAATGAAGAATTTGCAATTGCCGCCTGCAAGAAATGGTACGACGTTCGCGCTTTCGGACAGGTGTTCGCCATCAAATCCGATAAAAAGTCAAAGGGCGACGACGAAGACGCCGGAAGCGACGCCCTGTCTATAGGCGTTCGCGGCCCCGTCAGCATACAATCGGCCTACTCCGTCGAACCCGTATCTATAACCGATATGCAGATCGTGAAATCGGTCAATCTGGAAACCCAGTCGGATCCCAATAGAAAGGCGCGCGATACGATGGGCAGCAAACACCGCGTCGACTACGGCGTTTACGTAACCTTCGGCGCGATCAACGTCCAATGCGCGCAAAAAACGGGCTTTTCCGACGCCGACGCGCAAAAGCTCAAGCGGGCGCTGTTGACGCTTTTCCGCAACGACGCCACGAGCGCCAGACCCGGAGGCAGCATGGAAGTGCTCAAGCTCGTCTGGTGGGAGCACAATTCCCCGAACGGCCAGTATTCTTCGGCCAGGGTACATCGCCTGGTCGAGGTATCTAACGACGGCTCGGTCGTCGTAAAATCGCTTGAAGGCCTGTCATGCGAGGTTCTGGATGGTGAATGACGCGGATGACGACCTGATGATATCGTCCCTCAGGCATTTCCGG
>JAUNBY010000200.1 GCA_030526935.1 Clostridia bacterium | reverse complement strand
CTTCACGCCTCAACCCTTTCTCAACCATCCCCTTAACCGCTATCTCAACCTTTGCTTGATAAACTCCCCTCATCAAGCAAAAGGAGGCCATTATATGCAATACGCCCTGGAAACGAACGCGCTCACCAAAAAATACAAGGGCTTTACGGCGCTCGACAATTTGACCATGCACATCCCCAAAAGGGCAATATACGGCATTGTCGGCAAAAACGCAGCGGGCAAGACCACGCTCATCCGCCTGATTTGCGGCTTGCAGGAGCCGACGGGCGGAGAATACTCCATTTACGGTATAAAAAACAGCGACGGAAATATATCGCGCGCCCGCCGTCGTATGGGCGCGGTGGTTGAGGCGCCTTCAATATATCTCGATATGTCGGCGACGGATAACATTCGCGAGCAATACCGCGTCTTGGGCATACCTTCCTACGCGGGCATAGACGAGCTTCTTCGCCTCGTGGGGCTTTCAAATACCGGAAAAAAGAAGGCGCGCAATTTCTCGCTGGGTATGCGCCAGCGACTGGGTATCGCCGTCGCGCTGGCCGGAGATCCCGATTTTCTGGCGCTCGACGAGCCTGTGAACGGCCTTGACCCGCAGGGCATTATCGAGACGCGCGAGCTTATACTCAGGCTCAACCGCGAGAAAGGCGTCACCGTGCTGATATCGAGCCATATACTGGACGAACTCGCCCGGCTCGCTACGCACTACGGCTTTATCGACGGCGGGAGGATCGTCAGGGAGATGAGCGCGGAGGAACTTGAGGCCGCCTGCCAGAAGCGCGTGCGCGTGGAGGTTTCGGATACGAGGGCGCTCGCGCGCGTATTGGACGGCATGAAAATCGAATATAAGATACTCTCGGATTTTCTCGCGGACGTGTATGGCGATATACCCGTATCGAAGCTCGCCTCCGCTCTGGCAAAGGAAAATTGCGAGGTGCTGACGCTTAAGGAGCGGGACGAATCTCTTGAGAGCTTCTATATGAACCTCGTGGGAGGTGGCGCGAATGAATAAGCTTCTCAGGGCCAACTTCGCGAGATTATGGAAAAACAGGCTGTTTTATCTGTCAACCGCAATCATGGCGATGATTGGCGCGGCGCTCCCCATAGCGCTTTATATGGATATTAAAGACGGCTATAGTACGGCTTTGGAAAGCGATTTTTTTGTCTACGCCGTGTTAATCGTCATAATATCCTCGGCGTTCACGGCGCTTTTTATTGGAACCGAATACAGCGACGGAACCATGCGCAATAAAATCGTCGTCGGCCATAAACGAAGAGACATATACCTCGCGAACCTGATTATCTGCGTTTTCGCGGGAATGTGTATGTGCGCGGCGTATATAATCGCGTATCTGTCGGTCGGAATCCCACTGGTGGGCTTTTTCGAGCGCGGCGCGATAGTAGTGATACTTTTAGCCCTTGCGGTATTCGCCATGATGACCGCGTTTATCGCACTATACGCGCTCATCGCGATGCTTTGCCCGAACAAGGCTTATACGGCGGCGGCCTGCATACTGCTGGGATTTTTAATGTTGTTCGCCGGAGTGATGATCAACTCCGCGCTAAACGAGCCTGAATATTACGACGCCTATGTCTATACGGAAAACGGCGTCACCGTGACGGAGGAAATGATAGCCAACGCGAACTACCTCACGGGGACAAAGCGCGAGATATACGAATTTCTCTACGACTTTTTGCCGGGAGGACAGGTGATACAGATTACCGGGATGACGGCGGATGATCCGGGGATGATGGCGCTTTACGACCTCGTTATTCTGTCAGCCGCGACGGTGCTGGGAATAGCGATTTTCAGAAAAAAGGACTTGAAGTAGCATGGCGGATATGGAGATATGGCTTATATCGGCATTTGGCGCGCTGGCGCTGATTGCGATAATCTCGCTTTGCAAGCTGTTTTCCATCAGGTATTCCCTGAGAGAGATAGCCCGGGAACTGGACGAGAAGATGTCCGTGGACACCAACACGCTTATCTCCATATCCTCCGCCGACCCCGCCATACGAGAACTTGCCGTTCAGATAAACGGACATCTGAGGGATTTGAGGGACGAGCGAAGGCGTCTTCAAAACGGCGACGCGGAATTAAAAGCGGCGGTTACGAATATATCTCACGACCTGCGAACGCCGCTGACCGCCATAAGCGGCTACATCGACCTTCTCGAACGCGAGGAAGAATCGAAGCGTTCACAAAGGTATCTGGCGATTATCCGGGAGCGCTGCGAAGCGTTGAAGTCGCTGACCGAGGAACTGTTTCGGTACTCGGTCATAACCTCTGTGACGAACGATATGAGATTCGAGGAGATAAGCCTGAACGCCGCGTTGGAACAATGCCTCGCGGATATTTACGTGGAACTTACGCATCGCGGAATAACGCCTGAAATAAGCCTTCCCGATAAGCCGGTTATGAGACTTCTCGACCGCGCCGCGCTTTACAGGATATTTAATAATATCTTAAGCAACGCCGTCAAGTATTCGGATGGCGACTTGTCGGTAGCGCTTACCTGCGCGGGAGAAATAGAGTTTCGCAATACCGCGAGGGGCTTGAATCTCGTAGGTGTGGAGAGGCTGTTCGACAGGTTTTACACCGTCGAAAGCGCGAGAAACTCGTCGGGATTGGGACTGTCGATCGCTAAAATGCTGACGGAAAAGCTCGCGGGCGAAATCGCCGCCGAATATAAAAACGAAACGCTAATCATTCGCCTGTCGTTCCCCGATAAAAAATAGCAGCCGGAAAAATTTCAAAGCGAGGTACAGTAATGAGCGAAGTCTTTATAAACCTGACACAAGATAATCTCGACGGCGAACATCTGTGCTGCATCATACGCAGCAAAAAGCCTCATCCCGGCGTAGAGGCTAAAAGGGAATGGCTGAGGGAGCGCCTTAAAGAAGGGCATGTGTTCAGAAAGCTGAACGAAAAGGCGACGGTTTTCATAGAATATGCGCCCGTTGAGACGGCGTGGGTTCCCGTCATAGGCGATAATTACTACTACATATATTGCCTGTGGGTACTGGGGGAGCATAAGGGAAAGGGATACGGCAGGGCGCTCATGGAGTATTGCCTGGACGACGCGCGGGAAAAGGGCAAATCTGGGGTGTGTATGCTGGGGGCGAACAAGCAAAAGGCGTGGCTTTCCGACCAGTCGTTCGCCAAGAAGTTCGACTTCGAGGCTGTTGACGCGACGGAAGACGGCTATGAGCTTCTTGCGCTGTCCTTCGACGGGACAAAGCCGGCTTTCGCGCAAAACGCCAGAAGGCAGAGAATAGAAAGCCGGGAACTTACAATCTATTATTCAGAGCAATGTCCGTATACCTTCCAAAGCCTTGAAACAGCGCGGAAATACTGCGAAACGAACGGCGTACCGGCGTCCTTCATAAAGGTCGATACGCTAAAAAAGGCCAAAGAGCTGCCCTGCGTTTTGAATAACTGGGCCGTGTTTTATGACGGAAAATTTGTGACGGTAAACCTGTTGGACGCCGCCGCCCTAAAGAGAATACTCAAAGGGTAAGGCGCGGCGGCGACGAGGTTTTCCGATAAAAAGCGAGGATTGAACATATGGCCATGTGGAATCCGTGGCGGGGCTGCCACAAATACAGCGAGGGCTGCCAATTTTGCTATATACATAAGGGCGACGCGCGGCGCGGCGTCGATACGAATCAGATCATCAAAACGGAGCAGTTTTTAAAACCCGTCGAAAGGTATCAAAGGGGAGCGCGCAAGGGAGAGTATAAGATAAAATCAGGGCAAACGGTCTACGTATGCTTCTGTTCGGACTTTCTGCTTGAGGACGCCGACGATTGGCGCGGGGACTGCTGGAGGATGATTAAGGAGAGAAGCGATCTTCATTTTATCTTCCTGACAAAGCGCATAGACAGGTTTGCCGCCTGCCTTCCCGAAGATTGGGGCGACGGCTTCGACAACGTGACCGTCGGATGCACTATAGAGAATCAGGCGCGCGCCGACGAGCGGCTGGCCGTATTCGACGCGCTGCCCATAAGGCATAAGAACATCATCTGTCAGCCCCTGATAGAGGCGATAGACCTTGAAAGTCATCTGGCGGGCGTAGAGCTTGTCGTAGTGGGGGGAGAATCCGACCGCGAAGCCCGCCCTCTCGATTATTCGTGGGTTTTGTCGATCAGAGAGCAATGCGTAAGGCAGGGCGTGAAGTTCGAGTTTCGCCAGTGCGGAACGAATTTTATCAAGGACGGCGTAGCTTATAAACTCAACGTCAGACAACTTTGCGCGCAGGCGAGGAAGGCGAATATCGATACATAATTTGCGGCGTCGTCAACCATCGTGAGCACGCAAGCGCGGTAACGCTCTGCACCAATCGACTGAGCACAGCGCCCATTTTTTCCTATGTGTTCGGCGCAAGCACATGTGCCAAGTCAAAGCGGGCGGCGACAATTGTCACCGCCGAATGGGGAGCGCCTAAACCCCCCTGTCTTTTTCACAAAAACCGCGCGCGGTCTGTTGCAGGGCGGCCAGGCTTTGGCCGTGGGTTTGCCGGTAGGCATACAGCGCGCAACTCAGTTCCCTGGCGAATTCGCTCAGCGCCTTGATCTGCCGGCCGTTCCAGTACCGGCGCTCGCGGCACTCGTCAAAGCCCACCATGCCCAGCATTTGTCCCTCGTGTTTGAGTTCGCATTGCAGCATGGATTTGATGCCCTGCGGCTCTAATATGCCGCACATTTCTGCGGACAGCGTTCGAATATCATAGCAATACAAAAGCCCGTCGTTGGCGAACAACGCCTCGCTGTACGCGGAAATCCCCTCGACGGGCAGCGCCTGAAGGTTTTCGATTTCCGGCGCGGCATGGGCGGCGCACCACTCAAACGTGTTGACCGCCATGTCCTGATCGCTTGCCATCTCAAACACATACGCGCGGCTGATGTCGTACATTCTGCCGATTTCGGTCAGCGCGCGCAGGACTTCGCCCGGGAAATCGTCGACTGAAGCCAGCGCGCCCTGAATGCCTCCCGGCAGGAAGCCGTGGGCGGCAGAATCGTCGCGCGGGTCGATTTCCGTCACCTCGCGGGCGATCAGCTTGTCCACCACCCGCATCCGCACATCGGAGAACCATACCGCGCAGTCCTTTTGCTCCTTCGCGCAATACAGCGCAAGATCGGCGCGCTGATAGAGCGTTTCAAAATCGCCGCCGTCATCCGGGCTGAGGACGCCTCCAAAGCTGCACGACATTTCGCCGCGCTCGGTCTTGGCGCGCAGCCGTTTGGACAACGCCTCCGAAGCTGATTGCAGCTTGGCGCGCGCGGTTGCTTCGCTGCCGATGCCTTTCAGGAAGATCATCATTTCGTCGCCTCCAAGACGGCAGACGACGTCGCTCGAGCGGAAGGAGCGCGTTAAAATCGCGGCGATGTCGGTGAGCACGGTATCGGCGAATGGATGCCCGTAGGTGTCGTTGACGGCCTTAAAATTGTCCACATCCATCAGGATCAGCGCGCCGCCGCGCGCGGAATCCGCGCCCGAAAGGAACTGTCTGATCTGTTCCTGCGCGCTGGCGCGGTTGTACAGCCCCGTCAGGCCGTCCCTTTGCGCCGCGCGCTCCAGATTGCTCTCAACCGCTTTCAGGCCGGAGATGTCGATCAGTATGCAGGAGAATTCATACAGCCCGTCGCCGGTTTCGCGGGGAGATTCGCTTTTGCCGAGCACCCAGATTTCGTCGCCCTTTTTATTGATCAGGCGATACTCCACTTCCAGCGGCACTCCTGTATGTAGAAGCTCCCGGCCTCGCGCCATTGCCCGCTCAACATCCTCCCGCACGATCATGGCGCGCAGGCTGTCGTGGAATTTCTCGGATATTTCCTCGCGCGTATAGCCGACCACGGCCAGGAAACCCTCGTTGACATAGGTGAGCGTCATCTGCTCATCGCTCAGGCAGCGAATGCTGGCGCAGAGTGTGTTGCGCGTCTGCGCGTCGCTATATCGCTCGAGTAGTTGATTCTGTGCCGCGAGCTTCTTCCGGCTTTCCTCCGCCCAGGCGTAGCCCGTCATATACGCCCCGGAGAACAGGCGCATGGTTTTGAGGTCGCCGTCCAGATACTGATACAGGTCGCAGTCCATCACATTGGTGTGCACAAACGCGCCCTGTTCGTTGC
>JAUNBY010000199.1 GCA_030526935.1 Clostridia bacterium | reverse complement strand
ATATTGCCTGTTAATCTTTCCATAGCATATATCGCCGCGCCTGTAACGCCGCTTGTCGCGTCGCCGTCGGAATAGCGTATACGCAGATTCTCGGATGGATTGGGCTTTCGTATTACGTCTCTCAGCTTCATCTCAAACGCTTCAATCGGAAATCCCTTCATGTTCAAAACGCCGCCTCCGAGTATCAGATATTCCGGGTCGAGTATGCTAATCTCGATGGCTATGGCTATGGCGAGCTTATCAACAAATCGCTTAAGCGCCTCGTCGGAGGCGTGCCTCGTGAATAAATCCTCCATATCGCAATCGGGATAAAGCTCATCCCTTATCTCGCGCAGTCTCCTGCCGCTTACGACGGTTTCAACGCATCCGACATTCCCGCATCCGCAGACTCTGTCTGACGAGAACGTGGCTACATGCCCCAGGTCGGCCGCGCCTGCGTTTCTGCCGAGAATTATCCTGCCGTCAAAGCATATGACATTCCCTATTCCGGTTCCTGCGTAGACCGCTATAATGATGCCTTTGTCAGGGAGATTCATAACCATTTTGTCGCGTCGAAACAGCAGGTTCACGTCGCGCTCGACCACGACTTTCAATCCAAGCAGCTTTTCCATAACCTCAACTATCGCCAAGTCGTCGAATCCCTTCATGTTCGGAGTGCATATGAGCCGCTTCCTGTCTACGTCGAGCGATGATGGAAAGCCTATTGAAACGCAGTCGGGTTCGACGCCGTGCCTTGCGATGTAATTCAATATGAATGCCGCGAGCAGCGCCGCAGAATCGTCGCCCTGTATCAATTCGCTGGACACCTTTTCAAAATTTGTGACATTCAAGCTCGAATCCACCATGCCAAGGCGGGTATTAGTCCCTCCAATGTCGATGCCAAGTATCACCATACCATCCCTCCGGGTAATTCTAATCGTTAATATTGATTATACATCAAAACTCTTGTAAACGCAACCGCAAATATATATATACTTAGAACCATATATTCTTGTAGTATTTCTCAAAAAACGCATATCACGCCCTTCATCGCCGCGGAAGATAATATTTCCGCTAAAGATGTGTAAACGGATAACCCTTAAATACTTCTAAACCTCACCTTAACAACTGAAAGTTGATTTTTCGGTGCGTAGCGTTTATAATGAATTTGTTTGTGCCATATGGCATTGATAATGCCGATGAGAAAGAGGAGTAGTCGTCACCCTCCCCAAAGAGAGGCGGTTTATAGCTGAAAGACCGCCGCGAGGAAAACGGCGAAGGTCGCTTTTGAGGCTGTCCGGGCGAAGGGATGTAGTCCGGCGGGGAGCGCCCCATATAGCGCGCAGAGGCGGAGTTTATCCGCGAATAAGGTGGTACCGCGAAGAGATTCGCCCTTAACGGGGCGGGTCTCTGTTTTTAATGAGGCGGGAGGTATATATGGATTGGCTTAACAGCGTTATTTCCGGCGACCCGACGGACTTGAGCCGCGTAAGCGTCGCGGGATTGGCGGTTACGGTAATCGGCGTCGCGGTGTACGTGCTGGTTCCCATGGCGCTTCGAAAATTCGAGCTGCCCGCGAGATTGACGGGGATCGCCATAACCGTGCTGGGCGCGCTCATGAGTATGAAGATAATTTAAGGGGAGATATGTATGGAAAAGGTATTTTCACCAAAGGACGTTGAAAAAAGGCTGTACGAGGACTGGGAGTCAAAGGGCTATTTTACGCCCGAACGCGAGGAGGGCAAAAAGCCCTTCGTAATAATGATGCCGCCGCCGAACATCACGGGGCAGCTTCACATGGGGCACGCGCTGGACACGCTCCCCCAGGACATACTCGCCCGCTACCACAGGATGAAGGGCGACCCCACGCTTTGGCTTCCCGGAACCGACCACGCCTCCATCGCAACCGAGGTGAAGATCATAGACGCGCTTAAGCAGGATGGTCTTTCAAAGCAGGATATAGGCCGCGAAGCGTTCCTCGAAAGGGCGTGGAAGTGGCGCGACGAATACGGCAGGCGCATTGTTTTGCAGCAAAGGCGTTTGGGCGCGAGCTGCGACTGGACGCGCGAGAGGTTCACCATGGACGAGGGTCTCAACCGCGCCGTGGTCGAGGTATTCGTAAGGCTTTATGAAAAGGGGCTTATTTATCGCGGCAACCGTATAATAAACTGGTGCCCCCGCTGCCGCACCGCGCTTTCCGACGCCGAGGTCGAGTACGAGGAGCAGGCGTCCAAATTGTGGTACATACGCTATCCCGGAAAGGACGGCGACGTCGTCGTCGCGACGACGCGCCCCGAAACCATGCTGGGCGATACCGGCGTGGCCGTCAATCCCAAGGACGAGCGCTATACCGCGCTCGTCGGCAAGAGCGTCACGCTTCCCATAATGAACCGCGAAATACCCGTCGTCGCCGACGATTATGTCGAGATGGAATTCGGAACGGGCGCGGTCAAGATG
The DNA here is from genome assembly GCA_030526935.1 of Clostridia bacterium. Classification (GTDB taxonomy): domain Bacteria; phylum Bacillota; class Clostridia; order Christensenellales; family Aristaeellaceae; genus JAUNBY01. Next base: position 3,696 of record JAUNBY010000199.1, on the reverse strand, counting down.
ACCCCGGCGCACGATCCCAACGACTTCGAAGTCGCCTCGCGCCACGACCTGCCTATACTCTGCGTCATAGGCGAGGACGGAATAATGAACGAAAACGCCGGCCGCTTCAAGGGCATGACGCGCGAGGAATGCCGAAAAGCCGTGCTCGAACAGCTTGAGGCCGAGGGGCTTTTAGTCAAGACCGAGGATCTTTCGCACAACGTCGGCTCTTGCTATCGCTGCCACGACACGGTGGAACCGCTCATATCGACTCAGTGGTTCGTCAAAATGGCTCCCCTCGCCAAGCCCGCCGCCGACGCCGCCAGAAGCGGCGAACTGAAGTTCATCCCCGAGCGCTTCACAAAGACCTACCTCAACTGGATGGACAACATCCGCGACTGGTGCATATCCCGCCAGCTCTGGTGGGGACACAGGATACCCGCCTATTACTGCGACAATTGCGGCGAGATGGTCGTTTCGCGTACCGCACCGGAGCGCTGCCCCAAGTGCGCAAGCGCCATGCGCCAGGACGAGGACGTGCTGGACACATGGTTCTCGTCGGCGCTGTGGCCGTTCTCAACGCTCGGCTGGCCCGAGGAAACCGAGGACTTTAAATATTTCTACCCGACTTCCATAATGTCGTCGGGCTACGATATAATATTCTTCTGGGACGCGAGGATGATATTCTCAGGACTCGAGCAGACCGGAAAGCTCCCCTTCGACACAGTTGTTCTTCACGGCCTCGTTCGCGACTCTCAGGGGCGCAAGATGAGCAAGTCCCTCGGAAACGGAATAGACCCCCTCGAGATGATCGACAAATACGGCTGCGACGCGCTCAGATTCTCGCTGGCGATGGGCGTATCCCCCGGAAGCGACGTAAGGCTGTCGGAGGACAAGATAGAATCATTCCGCAATTTCGCAAACAAGATTTGGAACGCCGCGCGGTTCGTTTTAATGAACTTGGATGGAAAGCCCCGCGATTTGAGCGAAATCTCCCCTGAAAAACTCGACAGGGCGGACAGGTGGATACTGACCCGGCTGAACGAAGCCATAGCCGACATATCCTCGAACCTCGAACAGTGCGAGTTTGGCCTCGCCTCTACAAGAATCTACGATTTCGCGTGGAGCATGTATTGCGACTGGTACATTGAGTTCACAAAGCGACGCCTCAATTCCGAGGACGCGGAGGATAAGGAGATATCTAGAAGCGTACTTTACAGCGTGCTTCTCGACATATTGAAGCTGCTTCATCCCTTCATGCCCTTCATTACCGACGAGGTGTACAGGCAGCTTCCCGGCTCTAGTGATTCCATAATGATAAAGCCCTGGCCTGTGGTGCGCGAAGAGCTTTCCTTCCCCGAAGACGCCAACCGCATGGAGGGCGTGATGGAGGTCATTCGCGCGGTGAGAAACCTCCGAAGCGAGATGAACGTGCAGCCCGGAAAGCGCGCGTCTCTGCTGCTGCGCCCCCACGGGGACTGGGCGGACGCTTTGAGGGATTCGACCGGATACTTCCAGCGCCTGTGCTACGCGTCCGATGTCATAATAATGGATAAGGATCAGCCCGATCCTGATAAGAGCGCTTCTCAGGCCGCGAAGTCGTGCGATCTGTTCGTGCCGCTGGGCGAGCTTATCGACATAGACAAGGAACTCGCGAGGCTTGAAAAGAACAGGCAAAACGTCGAAGGCGAGATAAAGCGCGCGAATGGAATGCTTTCAAACCCCGGCTTTACCTCGAAAGCTCCCCAAGCGCTCATCGAAAAGGAAAGGCAGAAGCTTGAGAGCAACGAGCAGGTTCTAAGGTCGATAATCGACCGCATAGCCGAGCTTACGAAGTGAGGTAACAGTCATGCGCGATCTTCAACAGATAATCGACGAGGGCAAAAGGATAGTCTTTTTCGGCGGCGCGGGCGTGTCAACCGAAAGCGGCATACCCGATTTCAGGAGCGAGGACGGGCTTTATCGCCAGAAATACGACTATCCCCCGGAGGTGATACTGAGACGGACGTTCTTCGATCTGCATCCGGTCGAGTTCTACAGGTTCTACCGCGATAAGATGCTTGCCCTCGACGCCCAGCCCAACGCCGCCCATAAAAAGCTCTACGAGCTTGAAAAGCGCGGCAAGCTGGCGGGAATTGTCACCCAGAACATAGACGGGCTTCACCAGAAAGCGGGCAACAAGCTCATCTTCGAGCTTCACGGAAGCGTTCACAGAAATTACTGCATGGATTGCGGCAAATTTTACGACGCTAAATTCATACTCGAAAGCGAGGGCATACCCCGCTGCGAGTGCAAGGGCGTGGTAAAACCCGACGTGGTCCTTTACGAGGAAGGGCTTGACGCCCCCACGACGCGCGGGGCGATGCGCGTAATATCACAGGCGGACGTGCTCATAATCGCGGGAACGAGCCTGCAGGTCTACCCCGCCGCGGGATACGTAGACCTGTTCCACGGCTGCGATCTGGTGCTTATAAACCGCGACGCAACCCCCATGGACGGCAAAGCCACGCTCGTCATACACGACAGCGTAGGAAAGGTGCTGTCCGGCATAAAGGTCGAATGAGATTATTATAATACAGGAGGTCACCATGAGAAAGATCAAAGCCCAACCCATAAACGCCTATGCGTTCAAGCCCTACGGAAGCTTCGCAAGCATACTCGCCCCCGAGGGGAACTGCTTTGCGGGCGCGGACAGCTCGTTTTACCCGGATCACGTAACTCTCGCCGTCGATTGCGCCCAGATCGCCTTTTCGCCGCTCACGGTCAAGAAGCCCGAAAAGATGATAGTCTCCAAAGCTGAATACCACAACTACACCGGCGAGGGCATACTCCCCCTCGACGACGACATGATAATCCACGTCGCCCCGCCCTCGAACCATAACATCACCCCCGATAAGACCGAGGCGTTTATAGTCCCCAGGGGCACTATGGTAAAGCTCAATACGGGCGTGTGGCATCTGGCTCCGCTTCCCGTACACATAGACGAATTGCACGTTTTGATAGTTTTGCCCGAGCGCGTATACGCGAACGACTGCTATGTGTGCGACTATCCCGAGGAAGAGCAAATCGAGATAGTGCTGTAAGCGCGAGGAGTAGCGTATGTTCAGACAGATGAGGCGCACCAGACAAATGATGACGCCCGGCGAGTGCTCGAAGGTTCTGGAAAATGGCGCGAGCGGTGTCCTCGCCCTGTCGGGCGACGACGGCTATCCCTACGCCGTTCCGCTCAATTACGCGTATTCAGGCGGAAAGCTGCTTTTTCACTGCGCCGTACAGGGGCATAAACTCGACGCCATAGAGCGCTGCGACAAGGCGTCTTTCTGCGTGGTTGATTTTGAAAAGCTCGCGCCGGAAAAAGTCACCACGCATTACAGAAGCGTCATAGCCTTTGGCCGCGTTCGCGTTTTGACCGATGAAGCCGAAAAAAGGCAAGCCATCGAGGAACTGAGCGACAGGTTTATACCGTCGAGGCCTTCGTGCCTCAACGACTTAAGCGCGGTCGCGATGCTCGAAATGACGATAGAGCACATGACGGGCAAGGAATCTATGGCGCTCAAGAATTAACGCCTAGCTATGAAGCGGCGCCGTTTGCGGGTCATCCGCTGACGGCGCCATTTTAGTTTTTGCCGCGCTGCTGGTTCCGGGAACGACGCGAAGCTTCTTTCATATCAACCATCAATACGACAAACCGGAGGAGATTATGATAGCATCACTCGC
>JAUNBY010000198.1 GCA_030526935.1 Clostridia bacterium | reverse complement strand
TATTCTACCAATATTATACATCGCATGTCCGAATATGTCAACGAATTCATATAAACGGGCGTAGAATAAATTACCTGATACCCATCCCCGAATTATCAATTTCTCATGCGCAAGCAAATACAACATCTCCCCGAGATATGGATTTCAGCGTCCTTCATCATTGGAAAAACGAGGGGCGCATGAATTATTGAAAACTTAAATTGACAAATTGCCCCCATTAGAATAGAATATACCCATATTTTATGCAGGATTTCAAAGAAGAAACTGCATAATCGAATTTGGGAGGTTGAATTTATGTCATATGTATCCGAAGTTCTCCAGGATCTCATTAAAAAAAATCCCAATGAACCGGAATTTCATCAGGCGGCGACGGAGGTTCTAGAATCCCTCGAACCCATAGTTGAAGCGAATCCTGTTTATCAAAAAATGGGCATACTCGAAAGACTTACGGAGCCTGACAGGATCGTCATGTTCCGCGTGCCATGGGTTGACGACAGCGGAAAAATTCAGGTCAATAAAGGCTACCGCATACAGTTCAACAACTCCATAGGCCCCTACAAGGGCGGATTGAGGCTGCATCCCTCCGTCAACCTGAGCATACTCAAATTCCTGGGCTTCGAGCAGGTGTTCAAAAACAGCCTCACCGGACTTCCGATAGGCGGCGCGAAGGGCGGCAGCAACTTCGATCCCAAGGGCAAATCGGATCGCGAAGTCATGGCGTTTTGCCAGAGCTTCATGACCGAGCTGTTTAAATACATCGGAAAGGATACCGACGTCCCCGCCGGAGACATAGGAACGGGCGCGCGTGAAATAGGCTACATGTTCGGCCAGTACAAGAGGATTACCGGGCTTTACGAAGGCGTACTCACCGGCAAGGGCCTGACCTACGGCGGCTCTCTCGCTCGCAAGGAAGCCACGGGTTACGGCCTGATTTACCTCATGAATGAAATGCTCGCAGCCCACGCCATGAACTTCGACGGCAAGCGCGTTCTTGTCTCAGGCTCCGGAAACGTAGCCATATACGCGGCGGAGAAGGCCGCGCAGTACGGCGCGAAGGTCGTCGCGATGTGCGACTCCAACGGCTGGATATACGACGAGGCCGGCGTAGACCTCGACGCCATAAAGAAGATAAAGGAAGTCGAGCGCAAGCGCATTAGCGAATATCTCAATTACAGGCCGAAGGCCGAGTATCACACCGACGGCTCCATTTGGGACGTACCCTGCGACATAGCGCTTCCCTGCGCCACCCAGAACGAGCTTAACCTCGAAAACGCCAAGACCCTCATCAAAAACGGTTGCGTGGCCGTAGGCGAGGGCGCGAATATGCCCACCACTCCCGACGCGGCGCACGAGTTCCTTAAGAACAACGTTCTGTTCGCCCCCGGCAAAGCCGCGAACGCGGGCGGCGTAGCCACATCCGCCCTTGAAATGAGCCAGAACAGCTTGCGGCTGAGCTGGTCGTTCGAGGAAGTTGACGCGAGGCTCAAGGGCATAATGGTCAATATCTATAAGAATATTGACGCCGCTTCCGAGAAATACGGCTTCAAGGACAACTTCATCGTCGGCGCGAATATCGCGGGCTTCACCAAGGTGGCCGATTCTATGGTCGCCCACGGCATAGTCTGATTTGAATTTAAGCGTCAAAAGGGCCGCGAGGCCCTTTTGACGCGCATGAGGGGATTATGAGAATATTCATCGTCGAGGACGACGACGCCATCGCGCAGGCCATTATAAACGCCCTGGAGTCTTGGGAATACGAGATCCGTCGCGGGGAAAACTATCGCGATATACTCCCCGAGTTCGAGAGCTTTAATCCGCATCTCGTGCTCATGGACGTGCTGCTTCCCTGCTTCAACGGCTATCACTGGTGCCAGAAAATACGCGAAACGTCAAACGTGCCGGTCGTCTTCATAACCTCGCAAAGCGACAATATGAACCTCATCATGGCCATGAACATGGGCGGAGACGACTTTATCGCAAAGCCATTCGACATGGACGTGCTTCTCGCCAAGATACGCGCCATACTTCGCCGCGCTTACGACTTCATAGCGGGAACATCGAGCATATCTCACGGCGGGGCGGTATTGAACATGGCCGACGCAACGATACGCGCGGGCGCGGAGCAAATCGATCTGAGCAAGAACGAATATCGCATAATGCAGGTGCTGATGGAAAACGCCGGCTCCACCGTCAGCCGCGAGGCGCTTATGGAAAGGCTCTGGCAGACGGATAGCTATATCGACGAGAACGCCCTCGCGGTCAATATGACGCGACTTCGCAAAAAGCTGGCCGCCGCGGGACTTGACGAACTCATAAAGACCAGGCGCGGAATAGGATATATAATAGACAAATGAAGTTGTTTTTGTCGTTTCTGAAAAAGAATATATACGCCATGCTAGCGGTCGTATTAGCCGAGGCGTCGTTTCTGGCTCTGTTTTTTCTGATGGACGGCGATATACTGATATGGTACGCCGTATTGTTGGCTTCGAGCATGGGACTTTTCATACTCGCCGTTCGCTTTATAGGCTATGCCAAACGACACCGGCAGGTTTCCTCGCTGATAAATTCAGACGGGGATTTTTTGCGCCTTCCCGAACCGCGCGACGAATTGGAAACGGATTACCAGAGCATAATCGCCAATCTTCATAAAAATCTGGCGCAGACGCGAAGCGATTATGAATCAGAAGTGCGCGAGCTTTCCGACTTCTACACCCTATGGGCGCATCAGATAAAGACGCCCATAGCCGCCATGCGCCTTATGATGAAGCCGGAGGATGAGAAACTCGCGCAGGAGCTTTTCAAAATAGAACAATATGTCGAAATGGCGCTCAACATAGCGCGCATGAGAAATGACGCCAGCGACTACGTGATAAGGCGGCAACCCCTCGATCCCATAATCAGAAAGGCCATAAGGCATTACGCGAGGCTGTTTATAGGAAAGAAGCTCGCCCTCGAATACGAGGGATGCGAGGCATATGTAAATACCGACGAAAAGTGGCTCGGGTTCGGCATAGAGCAGATACTGTCAAACGCCATAAAATATACGCCCAGCGGGAAGATAACGATAAAAGCGTCCGAATCCGCCATCGTCATATCAGACACGGGCATAGGCATACCTCCGGAATTCCTCCCCCGCGTTTTCGAAAAGGGATTTACCGGCTTCGCGGGACGCGCAAATGAGAGATCCACGGGATTGGGGCTTTATATGACGAAGGTCGCGCTTGAAAGGCTCGGCCTTGCGGTTTCCATTTCATCTACGCCCGGAACAGGCACAAGCGTGACCATAAGCTTTGACGCGGCAAAACGGGTATACGAATAAGCTGGTTTTGCGTATGCGTACACCCGCATGTTCATCGCCAAGCATCATAATCCCGTGAAGCTCAACGCTTGCGGACTTGCCTTCAAAACAGGCTTCCGATTAAATCTTTGACTACCGCTTTGAAACCGCGTCGACATCAGCCGCCAATCCAGCCGATATAGCGGATGTCGTGAAATTATCAAGCGCGGGAATATCGTTCGCCGAGAGCTGCACGTCGAACTGGCGATACTTGCCCTCGATGCGCATTTGCGCGGTACCGTTATCCAACAGAGCTTCGAGCATACCAAGTCCCTCGCTCCCAAGTCGAATGATCGCGCTCTCCGCGACATACTTGCCCTGAATATCGCCGCTGGTTTCTTCGACGGCGATATCATACCTGCTCTCCCCTATTCTTACAATACAACTATGTACATACGGCCTGCGCGCGCCCAGGGAATACAGCTTTATTACAGGTATCGCGCGAAGTCCCTCGCCGGAGGGCTCTATCTCAAGTCCAATCGACAGTTCAAATGAAATGCTGTCGATTTCAGCCTCCGCTTCAATCTGCCAGGCGGTTGACTGGTCGATATCTATGCTGCCTTTATCTTCCATCGAATCATAGCTCAGCGTATACTCTTCGCCGCAAAACCCGGTCAGATCGCTTGCCAGTCTTCGCGCGATTGCCGGATATTTAAGCTCGGGCGTCACCGGAACGCCTTCAAGCGTAATTTCGCCTTCGGATTCGTTCGCCAGCGCCAGCGCCAGATACTGGGTCGCGCCGTCGGCTATGCCATCCTCGTTGTAGCTTAGCGGTAGAAGTTGCCGCTGAAAAGTCCTGACCGCGTTGACGGTATTCAATCCATAGGAGCCATCAGCTACGTCATTCAGATAACCCAGCGCAATCAACGCCGATTGAACGTCTTGCACCTGGGTTCCCCTGCTGCCTCTTTGCATACTTTCAACATCGCTCAACCGTTCAATTTGCGAAAGATCGACAGTGCCCTCAAGCGCCTGTTCCAGCGAGGATTCGGACGCGTAATACGCAATGCCGTCAGCGGCGATCAGGTATATCCCTTCATTCACGATACCGATTATATCCAGCCTCTTTACGCCGATACTGAGAATCTGTCCGTCTGGCTCCAAGGCACATTCAAGCAAACCCGCGTTTTCGTACTCCACCCTCGTCCACGCCAATGCCGGGCAAGCCGCCAGTATAATTGCCAACGCCGCCGCGATCATCCTCTTTATCATGATACAATCCCCCTATTTACTTTTACTTACCAGTTTTCCGTTTGCGTTATAATTACGCGTCAATATGCGATTCCCATCATCGTCGTAATCGTATTCTATACGCGCGATCTTGGAATTGTTGTTTTTAAGCTCCATGTTTTTATTGTAATAACAGATTTGGACAAGCTTGCCTTGAGCGTTGTAGCTGCGCGTCATAATAGAATATCCGTTTGCGCATCGTTTTGGATTGCCCTCTTTATCGTAATACATTTCCCTGGTAAGGCGCTTATTATCGTCATATTCGCGGCGCACCGCGGCATATTTCTCGTTTTTTCTCAAAACCGGCGATCCGTCCGCGTCGAAATAAGCCTCGTACACCGTCAGATCCTGCTCGTTCTTCTGCTGCAACATCAAAGTATAACCCTTGTCGATGACGACCGGATTGCCTTTGGCGTCGAGATATGTTGACATTACGGTTCCCTGCTCGTCATCGTATACTTTTTCAATTGCGGCGTACCCGGATGACAGAGCCACAGGTTCACCCGCCACGTCAAGATACCATTCCTTGGTAACCCGTTTTTTCTCATCGTAAGTTTTTACAACGCACGCATATCCCGATTTTGCTGTTACGGCTTCCCCGTTTTCGTCGAAATACACCTCACGGATGACGTTTCCGTTTTCATCATAGTCTCGAGATACCGTGAAATACTGATTTATCAGCATCGGTTCGCCTTGCGCATCCAGCGTACTTTGTCCCGTCATCCGCCCGTCATCGCTATACTGCTTCAGCAGTATGGAAGCTTTGTCATCCTGGGAGATAAGACTGCCTTCTAAATCGTAATAGGCGATGTAAGTCTGCTTGCCTTCATCGTCGTAATCCGCCACGTAAGACGCGTATCCGGATGTGTTCTGGACGGGTTGTCCGTTCCGGTCATAATATCGCTCTTGCGCGACCTTTTTAGCCTCGTTGTAATCGCGTTCCAATATGGCATAACCTTTGAGCGTAAGCGGTTCGGACTTTTCGTCAAAATAAGCCTCGCGAACCACGTTGCCGTCCTCGTCGTGTTGCCGCGCAACCGACGCATACCCTGCCGTCGCGCGCACAGGTTGCCAATCGGTATCGTAATACCTTTCAAGGGTAGCATTGTTATTATCGTCGTATTCCCGTTCCAGGCCGGCATAGCCCCGAGCGCAGAGGCAGAGCATTCCTTCCGTATCATAATAGGCTTCGCGTATAGTATTGCCTTGCGCGTCACAAACCCGAGTCCTGCTCGCGTAACCCTCCTCAATCATTATGGGTTCCCCAGCGCCGTCGAAATACCGTTCAAATACTAACTTTTTGTTCTCGTCATACTCCCTTGAAATGGCATAGTAGCCCTTCCCCAGTTGAATCGGATTGCCATTTTCGTCGAAATACGCTTCATAAATTGCGTTTCCGTCTTCATCGTATTCCCTGGTTGCTGTCGCGTAGCCGTCTTTCGTCACTACGAGGTTGCCTTCGCCGTCGTAGTAGCTTATGCGCGATACCTGACCGGCTTCGTTGTATATACGGCTTAGGCCGGCGTAGCCTTTTTGCAGGTCGATTGGGGATTCGTCGGTGCCGTAGTATCTCTCTACGACAGTTCTGCCCTGC
>JAUNBY010000197.1 GCA_030526935.1 Clostridia bacterium | reverse complement strand
TTAGAATGCGCTACCAATTGTCCCTGCCGCTCGTCGAAAGGAATTTTTCCGCGAAATCGCCGAAGCGGTCTTGCTCTATGGCTTCCCGCGCGCCCTGCATAAGGCTGGTGAGGAAGTGCAGATTGTGTATCGATATGAGCCTGAGACCTAAAATCTCCTCGGCCTTAATGAGATGACGTATATATGCCCTTGTGAAATTGCGGCAGCAGTAGCAGTCGCAATCGTCCTCTATGGGGAAAAAGTCGCGGGCATAGCGAGCGTTTCTTACGACGAGACGCCCGTTTTTTGTGAACGCCGTGCCATTTCGGGCAACGCGCGTCGCGAGCACGCAGTCGAACATATCTACTCCGCGCAAGACGCCGTTCATAAGGCAGTCGGGGCTTCCGACGCCCATGAGGTAGCGCGGCTTGTCTTTTGGAAGCTCTGGACATACCACGTTCAGCATTTCATACATTATGTCCTTTGGTTCTCCGACACTCAAGCCGCCTATGCCATATCCAGGCAGGTCTGTTTCAGCCATGCGCTTTGCGCACTCGCGGCGGAGATCCGCGTAAAAAGCGCCCTGAACTATCCCGAAAAGCGCCTGATTCTCGTTCGTATGCGCGGATTGACAGCGCTTGAGCCACCGAAGCGTCCTATACATGGCTTTTTCGGCCTTTTCGTAATCGCATGGCCATGCGGAGCATTCGTCAAACTGCATGATTATGTCGCTTCCGAGCTTTTGCTGTATGGCTATGGATGTTTCAGGCGTGAATACATGCCTTGAACCATCAAGATGAGATCGGAAAACGACGCCCTCGTCGTCGAGCTTGTTGAGTTTGGCCAGCGAGAACACCTGAAATCCGCCAGAATCGGTGAGTATGGGCCTGTCCCAGTTCATAAATTTGTGAAGTCCCCCCGCTTCGGCAACCAGATCCTCGCCGGGGCGCAAGTGCAGGTGATAGGTGTTTGAGAGTATTATCTCGGCGTTCATGGCCTTTAGCTCGTCTGGCGAAACGGTTTTTACACTCGCCTGCGTGCCAACGGGCATATATACCGGGGTCTGTATGGTTCCGTGCGGCGTGTGCAGTTGCCCGCGACGCGCTCCGGTCTGTTTGCAGATATGCAAAAGCTCAAATTTAAATTGATTCGGCATCGTATACTCCTATCGTCGATTAATAACGTCATTGCATGCTTATGGCTCCGCTCGCGTCCATCGTTAAAACGAGGTCTCCCCTTGCGCTGTCCGACAGAAAGCGCCTTATATTAGGCTCGTCGTTAAACTCGTAATGCCTGTGGGCCTCATCCTTGGTCGCTCCGCCTTTCATTTTGCGGCTTATCAGCCTGTCGCGAAGCATGTCCCCGGGAGCGGTAAGGGTTATCGAATAGTCGCAAAGTTTCGACGTCTCTTTCCAAATGTCGTCTTTCAGAAGCAGCCAATTCCCCTCTACGAAGGCTATTTCAGCGTCTACCTCTATGGCGTCCTCCACTACGTCGTGCAATCGCCTGTCGTAAAACGGCCACTTGATCCTTTCGCCCGATATAAAACGTCGAAGTTTGTCGTTGAGCTTCGCCACGTCAAAGCTCTCTGGCCCGCCCTTTACCTTATAAAGGGGTATCGTCTCCCCTGCCCGCACTATTTCATGGGACTCGAGATATGACTGATGATAGTGAAACCCGTCCATGCCCAGCGCCTGTAAAGGTACGATTCCCGACGACAGGGTCATGAAGAGCTGAGCCAGCGTCGATTTGCCCGCCGCCGGGGGCGCTGCCAGAAAGACGACAATCCCGCGCCCTGCTTTTTGCCTCATACCGGCGAAGCGGCGTATGAGCGGAACGACTGTTTCATCCAAAAACGCCCTGTCGTATCTGGCTGCCACATCAAATCCGTTTACTTCGAAATTGTATTCAATTACGTCCACCCTTCTACCTCCGCGCGAACTTATGGATATATTCTAATGTACTCTTTCGCTGTTTGCAACGCCGTCAGTGCGAGTGATTTTTTATAAATGTATTGCGTTTTAAATAAAAAAGGATTATAATATGCCCAATGGTTTGCGGAGGTGATTGTGATGCTGGAAACATGGCTGGGACTTAACGAGGAAGCGTTGGTGCTGGCCAGCGTGGCGATAATCTGGTTGGCGGGCTTTCTCTTTACGAGAATTACGAAGCTATGCCACTTGCCCAACGCCATGGGGTATATACTCGCCGGCGTCGCCATAGGCCCTTACGCGCTAAACGTCATACCTTCGTCCCTCGTGACGGATATGGGCTTTATAGTCGATATAGCGCTTTCCTTTATCGCCTTTGGAATGGGGCGGTATCTGCGGTTCGACGAAATCAAAAAGAGCGGCTATGGACTTATCGTCATTATCGCGCTTGAGACGCTCGTCTCGGCGGCGGCGGTCGCGCTGACGATGTATTACGTATTCGACCTGTCGCTTTCGCTGTCGCTCATGTTGGGGGCGGTCGGCTCCGCCACGTCGCCCACGACCAATATGATGCTCATACGCAAATATAGGGCAAGGGGCAATTTTGTAGATACGCTCGTACACGTCGTGGCTCTTGACGACATGGTAGCCATAATCGGCTTCAGCGTATGCGCGGCGCTTGCCGAAGCCGCGCACACGCTCGACAGCTTCGTTCGCGCCGCCGTGATCACGAGAACGATCATGCTGAACATAGGCGCGATGGCGCTCGGGTGCGGCCTTGGATACCTTCTCACGGCCGTCATAAACGAAAGGCGGTCGAAGGATCACAGTTTCGTTCTCACGTGCGTGTTTTTATTCGGACTGGCGGCGTTTTGCTCAGCTATGAATATATCTCCGCTCATACCAACCATGATAATGGGAGCGGTTTACGCAAACGCAAGGCGCAAGGACAAGGTGCTGTTCAAACAGGTCACCAGGCTTTCACCGCCTATAACGATGATGTTTTTGACGCTTTCAGGCATGAAGCTTAATATATCCATGCTTCCGGCGGTTGGAATAATGGCCATAGCGTATTTCTTCGTGCGCACGATCGGCAAGATGACCGGCGCTTACGTAGGCTGCGCCGTTACCGGCGCCTCAACCGAGGTAAGGACATATCTGGGCATGGCGCTCGTTCCGCTGGCGAGCGTTTCAATAGGACTCGCGGCGCTGTCGGGGCGCATTTTGTCACCAGCGAGCAGCGAAATACTCTCGACAATAATTCTTTCTTCCTGCATACTAAGCGAAATGATAGGGCCAATGTCCTCAACCATAGCGCTCAAACTCGCCGGAGCCATAGACAATCCATCTACGTCGGACGCCCCCGAAGGGGTGACGACGCTTATGGAAAAGTGGCACGAACGCGAAAGGCTCGGAAAGTATGACGATATAGTTTATATCGCGAAGGATGATGCTGATTCAGTTGGAGATAATGCCGGAGATAACGACCCGACCCCGCCGGACGCGGTTGAGACGGATCTGACCAGCGAGTATATGGATTCACTCGACGAGCAGGAACGCGGAGATAACGACATACACGAGTCGGATAACGATTAGTTTTTTTGTACGCGCGTCAAAGGCGACGAGGCTAGAACAGCCCCTTCGCCTTTGGCTTTTTTATAAGGCTCATTCCCGACAGGAATATGAGAGATGACCCGCATACGAGGTATACGAGCTTTCCCGTAACAAAGAATATCAATAGCGTAGACGCGGCGCACATGGCGATTCGCGGCGCGTGCTTTCTGTCGATGGCTATCTTGACGCGGCGCGGTCGCGAGGGGGCATCCGCCTCAGGTATATCCAGAGGGCTATCCGCGATTGCGCGCGTCAGTTCTTTTTCGTCCAATACTGCTACGCGCGGATGGTCAAGCGCCCTGCATATTGTAAGCGCGGAATCATCGACATTTCCGGTCGCGGCGATAATGAGCCGCTCTTTGCCGATATTTTCCCTCCATACGCGAGTGAGATCGTTGACGCCAAACGCCGGGCCTTGCGAATGTATGGGGACGAGCGCAAAATCGGCGTCTGCGTCATGAACGCTGTTCACGAAACGCTTAGCCAGTTCTTCGTCGGGCATGATGGACCACTTTGCGACAAGAGAACGAGCATGCCTCATCCTCGCTTTCTGGTTCTTTCTCGCCTCGCCGTATGCGGCGTTCCACTTTACATAGGCAAAGCGCGCTATTACGCCAGAAACGTAAGTGAGCGTCATCGCGACAGGCAGACTGCCGCTCGCCAGCAAAAACGCGACGAAGCACAATGTCAGTAGTATCAGAAAGGCGACCGCCATATCAATCTTGTTCTTCATATTATGAGTATTGACATGACGGTTCGCTGTTATGCAACAGGGTATGCCAATCCGTATACAGCGTCGGGAACCGATTGGGCGGCTTCCTCAAACTATTGTTCAGTTGCCATATTAATCAATCCGCGCAAAAATACCGGGAACGCAACGCGCTCCCGGCTAAACGACGCTTCATTACATCCCCGATTTTTTTCTTCCCGAATACGTCACAACCGCCCTTTGTATCAGTATGAAAAGCAGCAGCAGCGCGCCGGTCGCGATCTTTGACCACCAACTTAGAAGGGTTCCGTTAAAGGTTATAAGCGCGGGTATGACGGACTTCAAAAGCACTCCAAACATCGTGCCCACCATATACCCGACGCCGCCCGTGAGCAGCACGCCGCCTATGACCGCGCAGGATATGACCTCAAGCTCTCCGCCCTGAAGCGACAGATTCCATCCGGACTTGACGTAGAGTACGTAAGCTATGCCCGCCAGCACAGAGCAAAGTCCGTTGAAGCCATAGACCATGACCTTAGTCTTTGCGACAGGCAGACCCATCAGCTTAGCCGACTGCTCGTTTCCGCCAATGGCGTAGACATTGCGGCCAAAGCGCGTCTTCTGAAGTATAATCGTGCCGACGATTATCATTACGAGGAACAGTATGACGCTGATGTTGATAAAGGCAATGGGCTTTACCCTCACCCATTCCGCTCCGTCCCACCAAGTGAAGTACACGCGCCAGCCCGCGAGGGCGTCGATGAGTTCGTTGCTTATGGTGATGGATTCGCGGCTTATCAGCGAGCACACGCCTCTGGCGAGGAACATGCCCGTGAGCGTCGTAATAAACGGAGGAACGTTGAGATACTGTATTGTCGCGCCCATGAGCACGCCGAGTCCCACGCCCATAACGAGCGCCGCGAGCATACAGATCACCGGGTCTATTCCCAAGACGGTATTGCCGTAGGCGATGAACATGCCCGTAAGCGACGCGACCGCGCCTACCGACAGGTCTATACCTCCCGTTATGAGAACCATCGTCATGCCAACGGCGGATATGCCGTAATAGGCGTTGTCGATGAACATGTTGACGAAGGTTCTGAGCGTCGTAAAGCCCCTGTCCCCGTAAGTTGCCGCGCCGAAGGCGTACATGAGCAGGAATATGCCTATCGTCGCGTACACCATTATGTATTTGGGGTTTAGCAGCCTTGAAGCCAGGCTTTGGCGGACTTGATTTTTCTTATCAGGCATTATCGGCGCCTCCCTTCGCAAGTGTCAGGGCGCTTTTGCGGCTTCTCGACCTCTTTGAGAACCAGTTCCTCACAGGTTCCGACTGAAGGACTATAACCACCGCGATTATCAGCGCCTTGAACGCCATCGTAGCCTCGGATACGATTCCGAAGTAGTAGACGAAGGTTACGATCGTTCGGATGATTATGGAGCCTATGACCGTTCCCGCGAGGGAGAATTTTCCGCCGGACATGCTCGTTCCGCCTATAACCACGGCGAGTATGGCGTCCATCTCATAGTTAAGACCCGCGTTGTTTGAGTCGTTGGACATTATGCGGCTGGAATAGATGAGTCCCGATATGGCGGACAATATGCCCGTCAGCGCGTATACAATGATAATAACCATGTGCGCGTTTATGCCCGATACGCGGCTGGCGTTGCGGTTTATGCCTACGGATTCCACGAACATTCCAAACGACGTCTTGCGCGTGAATATTGCGACCGCCGCGACTATGACGATCGTGATTACAACGGGCATTGGAAGGAACAGGAAGCTTCCCTGTCCTATGACGCGGAAGGGGGAATAGAGCGTCGTGAACTGCTTGCCGTCGGTCAGTATCTGAGCCACTCCGCGCCCCGCCACCATCAGTATAAGCGTGGCTATGATGGGCTGCATTCCGACCTTCGCTATCATAAGCCCGTTAA
>JAUNBY010000196.1 GCA_030526935.1 Clostridia bacterium | reverse complement strand
TGCCCGAAAAGGCGGACACCATCGACGGATATGTCATTGGGAATTATGCGTTTTACAAAACATCTCTTTCCGCAATCACATTGCCGGAGAGCTTAACCGGGATTGGAAGTAATGCATTTCGTGAATGTACAATACTAAAATCCATTGGAATCCCCGGCAATGTACAAAGTATTGGAAGTAATGCGTTTCAAGGATGTACAACATTAACCGAAGTGAGCGTCGGCAACAATGTCACGGTGATAAAAAGCGACGCTTTTGCAAATTGTGTGCGCATTACGTCCGTAACGATACCCGATAGCGTGACGGCGATTGGGGATAATGCATTTAGCGGTTGTACGCGGCTCGCGTCGGTTGACCTTGGCAATGTGAAAGAACTCGGGTGTTACATCTTTAACGGATGTACATCTCTTGCAAACCTGACGATTCCAAACACGGTGACAAGCGCAGCGCGTAATAGTTATAATGATGAGGGACCTTTTGCGGGAAGCAGCATCAAGAGCATAGTGTTTGAAGATGGGATTGCCAACATTCCCGCATATATTTGCTCTGGCTGCACAACACTGACAAGCGCAACGCTGCCCGAAAAGGCGGACACCATCGACGGATATGTCATTGGGAATTATGCGTTTTATAAATGTACATTTCTGGAGAACATGAATATCCCAAGCAGCATAACAAAAATCGGTAGCTATGCTTTTGCAAATTGTATTTCTTTGAATAGCATCAGGTTGCCCAAAACGCTCACTACTTTTAGCTCAAATGTATTTAGCGGGGCGCAGATTAAGGACATGCGAATTGCGACGGAGGATTCTCAGGCGGCTATAACGTTGATCGACAATGAAATTGCGTTTACGGCAGATGAAGCGGGAATCAAGGATTCCGCTGACAAATACCTTAATAGGAGCAATACGAATTATTATGCGGCGGTTGGCTCTGTTTCATCGTCAGGTTTGATTTCCCTCGTAATTAAATATGACTTTAAAGCTAATCTTAAAAAGTTTGTTTCAAATTTTGAGATGAAGATTCGCATTCCTTCAGCTGCTTCCGTTACGCCAAACTCTCTCAAAGTGGACGGGGAATTGGTCGATTATAACGAGGATGAAGGCTATATAACCCTTAAGCTAGATGAGGCTGCCGGAACAATCAGCTTCAGCGTCTCGCCGAATGACGCGTCATACCTTATGAGCTACGCGCAGTTATCCTATCGGTTTAACGGCAATACAAGAACAGAGACGGTAGGCATTGTCAACATGGCCACGAGGCTACTTACCGTTAACGTCCCGGATGAAACATCAAGCCGAGTGCTTACTGTTACTGGTGTGGCTTTGCCAAACGAAGAAGTAACGATATATGTTGATGAAACAAACGCGGGAACGTGTAAAGCTTCTGCGGTGGGTAATTATTCAAAGTTGGTCATTCTCAGCAACACTGCAAATGGGAATATATATAAAATCGAAGTTAAAACCATTTCAGCGGACGGCAAAGAATCTTCTGTCGCTGATTATGTTACATTTAATTCTGGCGCGATCAAGATGACGGAATTCAAAATGTATTACAGGGGAAATGAATATGACCTGATGACAATTGGGACAAAAAGTCCTGTCATTAGCTGGGCCGGCGGCGCTGCCTTTTCCTTTGTGGTCGACTTCAATGACTGCAGTAAGCTAGAAGAGGTGAGAATTGTAAGCTCCAAAGGCAATGAAGTTAGAGTTGTCGATGCTGTTTATGATTCCGATAAAGATATCTTTGTGGCGTCAGGCTTCGCTGGTTATGTTCCCGGAACGATTACTGTGGAATATATAAGAGAGCAGGAAAACTCTTTCGAAGGTTCCGGTATTCAATTTGAACCTGCTTACCGCATTGGTGCGCTGAATGGACATCAGGCAGAAGTGACACTTGTGAATGACGGTTCTACAAAATTCTATCACCTTAAGGAACGCGAAACAAACGCAACGCTTAAAATGTCGAGCAATATGTATCAATTTATACAGGACGGAAGAACCTGTTACTTAACGATTGAACCCATAGTTATATGTAAAAATTCTGGCTGCTTTGCGTGCAAAGAATTCTATGTTCAAGAAGACGACGGCAGTTACACGGTAACAAGAGTAGGAGTAGGGCTGTACGATTCTTCGATTGTAGGCAAAGGGATCATGCTGGAATCGAAAAGTATATTCGACGACGCTGTTAATGAAATCGGAGAAGAATATAAAAATGTTTATAATAAAACAAGGGAGCTTCTCGGCATACTGGAAAATGTGCCCAATAACGACAATGAAGATATAGTTTATGAGGGACTAAAAAACTATATTGATTCAGCGCAAAATGCCCTTGACAAAGGGAGTAACGAATATGCTGAGCTTAGCTTGATAAAAACGAAACTTGAAAGTTATAAGCTTGTGAGCAAATCGAACAGTTATTTTGACCAAATCAACAAATATATCGAAGCATCGTTTTCAATCTCAAACGATCCAGATTATCTATTGCCCGATGACGTGGAGGAAAATATGAAAAGTTGCGTTTCTTCCATGAAAAAGGCTTCAAAGCAAGTTTCAAATGATATACTCCAGGAAATTCTTGACGACTTAACTAAAAAAGGTTGGTTTGGAGACAGCTTAATTGAAAAAGTGTCTAAAAAACTCATGGAGGACTATGAAAAATCCGAAGTTGGATTTAAAGGGAAATATAGCATAGACCCTTCAGGCTATGTATTTGAGGCCGTGGAAAACAACCGTCTCCGCGACGTAAAGGCAACTGTATATTTCAAGGAAACAGAAAATTCAACTGCTGTTGTTTGGGATGCATCTGAATACGATCAGAGCAATCCGCTCTACACGGATGCAGATGGTTGTTACGCATGGGATGTTCCCGAAGGCCTTTGGCAGGTAAAGTTTGAAAAAGAAGGATACGAAACTGCATATAGCGAATGGTTGCCTGTTCCGCCTCCACAACTCGAAATCAACATAGGCATGACGTCAGTTTTGAAGCCCACAGTGGAGTTGCTCAACGTATATCAAGACGAAATTGAGATTGTTTTCACGCAACTTATGGATACTGCTACAATAAACGACACAAATATAAAGGTTTCCCAAAACGGAACGGCCGTACAAGGCGTTTGGCAAATTGTGGATAAAATAACAAGTCCCACAGATCCAGCAGTCGCTTATGCAAAAACCTTTAAATTTATAACTTATAATGAACTGAGTGGTAAAGTCGATTGTGCTGTGTCCGGTGTTGCTAATTACGCGGGGCAGGAGATTGAAAGCGACTACTCGACACAAAAAGATGTACAGTATCGCATAACAAAAGTTGAAGCACCTTCCAATGTTTACATTGCGTATAAAGGTGATAAAGATATTGTTTTACAAGCAACTCCTGCTATTGCGGCCGCAGGCAAAAAATTGACTGTTACCGTAGAAGATAAATATATTGTTTCTGCTGCCTCAAGTGTTGTTTTTGATAAAAATGGGTTAGCAACCGTCAAACTCCATTCGTTGCTCCCGGGTGAAACAAATATCAATTATATGATTGAAGGCACGACGTGTTCCGGCTCGGTTTTAGTCACTTCTACTGTTGAGGATCAAAGCAATCAAGTGGATAGTATCGCAATCAAGACTATGCCCGATAAACTAAATTATCAAGTCGGCGATACGCTTGTAACTGCCGGATTAACGCTAACAGTAAACTATAAAGATCAGACATCGAATACCATAGACAGTGGGTTTGTTTGCTCGCCTACGTTGCTTGACACAGCAGGTACACAAAATATTTCTGTTAGTTATGGCGGTAAAAGAGCTTCTTTCCCCGTAACGGTACAAGGGGGCATAGAGGTGCTGCCCGGCGACGTAAACGGCGACGGCAGGATCGCCGCCGCGGATGCATTGCTCGCGCTGCAAATCTCGCTGGGCATGGTCACGCCCGAACCTTGGCAGGTGGAGGCGGGTGCGGTGACCGGCGAGGGCAAGGTGACCGCCGGGTGCGCGCTGCGCATTCTCCAGTATGCGCTGGGCATCATCGACCACTTTTAAACCGCCAAACAACGCGCCAAACAACACGACACACAAAAGCGCAGGGGCTGCTTGCCGCCCCTGCGCTTTTTGTTTCCGACCTGCCTACACGTCCACGACCACGGTCAAGGCGGCCACCGCTGCCACGATCTGGTCGCCCTCGCCGAAATACGGAACGTGCAGTCCGGTGACCTCCAGGCCGCCCTGCACGATTTCCACGTCCGCGCGACCGACCGGCACCGCGGCCTTTACCGCCGCCACGTCGATGTCATCCGGACGACTGGTGCCGATGCGCACATGGATGCGCATTTCTTGAGGATCCTTTTGTAAAATATCCGCGATGCCGCAAAGGCAGCTCTTGGATGTCGCGTCCTTGATGGCGCGAATGGCCGCGCAGGTGACGTCGCCGCCGTGCAGGTCCACGCCCATGCCCAGTTCCACGATATATCGTTTTTCCACGCTCGATTCCTCCCGGTAGATTGGTTTGATTTAACTTTACCCGTTGGGCAATTTGTCTACTCTGTTTACCCGTTGGGTAATTTGTCTACTCTGGTTTGATTTACGTTTACCCGCGGGGTAAAGATTTATCCGCTTTGGCTTGACTTGGGTTTACCCGCGGCACAAAGCCTTGTCCACCGCGGATTGCAACAGCTTGGCCGTGGCGTCCGAAAAGCATACGAAGATCACCTGCCGGACGCTGCTCTGCGGGTGTTCGCGCAAATAGGTCGCCACGGTTTCTGCCGCGATGGTCGCGGCCTGATCCGCGGGATATCCGTATATGCCGGTGCTGATGGCGGGAAACGCCAGCGTTTCGCAGCCCTCAGCGCTCGCCAGCGCCAGCGAATTGGCATAGCAATCGCGCAGCAAATCCGCCTCGCCGCGCGTTCCGCCCTGCCACACCGGGCCGACCGTGTGGATGACGTATTTTGCGGGCAGGCGATATCCCCGGGTCAGTTTGGCCTGACCGGTTTCGCAGCCGTGCAGCGCGCGGCAGGCTTCCAACAGCTCGCGCCCCGCCGCCCGATGGATCGCGCCGTCCACGCCGCCGCCGCCCAGCAGCGAGCGATTGGCGGCGTTCACGATGGCGTCCACCGCATAGTGTGTGATGTCCCCGCGCTCTACGCGAATCGAATCCATAGCATATCCCTCCGTTTTGCGGCCGGCCGGGTTATTCCTTCATGCCGCCGGACGCGATGTATATGATATATCCCGTGCGAAATTCGTCGGACACGACCTCCGGGTCGTCGCAGTCCTCAAACCAGCCCTTGTCGAGGAGCTGTTGCCGCTGCATGCGCGCGCGAAACGTGTGTAAATTTTCCAGCGAGTCTGCGGCGTTTGGCAACGCTTCCAAATTGGCTTGCAAGGTATCCAGCGCCGCGGAGAGCGGCAGCGCGCCATGCGTCACGTCGCCCGCGAAGGCGCGTTGGATTTCGCCCAGCGTGACGCCGCCGAGCTCCCCGGTTTGCGCGCGGACGCAGTTTAATACCAGCTCCGCAAAGTCAGCGCCCAATCGAAAGTCCTGATTCGCTTCCATGATGTTTTGTCTCCTTCATCGCGCACAGCGCGTATTCAAAATGCCTTTGTGGATATTATAACATGCGCGCGCCGCGTGCGGACGCCTCAATTTGTTACCGGCGCGGACGCGGACATTACATTTCGCGCGATTGCGGCAGAGTGCGGACGCCTCAATTTGCTGCCGGCGCCCGAAATGCCCGATACGCGCCCCTCGGATGCCGCGGTACAGGCGCGCGGCTTTGCCGGGGGAACTGCCCGGCGGTTGCGGCGGGATGCGCGTCACGGCCGGACATTGCACAGCGCGCGCACGACCGGCAACAATGCGTTTGCCAGTGCGCTGTGTCCTCGCTCGTCCAGATGGG
Organism: Clostridia bacterium; assembly: GCA_030526935.1. Taxonomy (GTDB): domain Bacteria; phylum Bacillota; class Clostridia; order Christensenellales; family Aristaeellaceae; genus JAUNBY01. Next base: position 302 of record JAUNBY010000196.1, on the reverse strand, counting down.
TGCCGTCCAGCTCGCTGGGAAGCGCGTAGCGCGCCGCGTCCTCAAACGCCCAGCCGCAGGTTGCCGCGATGCGCGCGTATACGGCCGGCAACTCAGCGCAGCGGGCGGGGGCGGTCGAGTCGTAGAACTCTCCGTCCACCGCGGCGGGCAAGAGCGGCGGCGGGGAAAGCAGCAGCACCCCGGGCGGCGGCGCGGGGTGCGCGCGAAGCCCCCTTTGCACGACCAGTTGCACGTCCTGCCCGATTTGCGCGGGGGTGGCGGCATAGCTCTTGCGCAGGTCGTTGCTGCCCAGCATCAGGATG
>JAUNBY010000195.1 GCA_030526935.1 Clostridia bacterium | reverse complement strand
CCCTGACGATTGGGAGTATATTCGCGGGCGTACTTGAAATCTATGGAACCACCAACTCCCTTTCAATCGTATACTGGATTGCCGGCGCCGCGCTCGTCGCGGCGGGAATTGTCGCGGGCGCGGGCTTCGCGATAAGAAATAAGGGGTATGCGGGTTAGACCATTTCAATCCGGATTTCTGTCGATCGCCGTAATGCCCGCGCAAACCGCGAACTGTCCGGCCGGCGCAGGGTAAGCGCATTGCGCTTACGGGCACAGCGGATGGTTGCGCATACGCAATCCCCGCGGGAACCTGTGGCAACGCGAAGCGCCTGATATAAAACGCCCCGTCCGAAACACCGGGACGGGGCGTTTTGATTGTTCGATTATTTCCAGAGCACGTCGTCAAATACCTTTACCATCAACTTGCGCCATAGCACCCAGTCGTGTCCATAGGGATAGTTGACCGTCATGATTTCTACGCCCTCGTTATTGAGGCCGACGACGTATTCAAATGTGCTTCCTTCCGACTTGGCGCTCATCAGCGGGATGAGATTGCCGTCCGCGTCCGGCTCGAGGTGGTAAAGCGAGCGCGTCACGACGAAATCATAATCGCCATAACCGGGGAACAGATTCTTTTCCTTCAGTTCGGGCATTGTAAAGTCGGGCTGAATGTCGCCGAGGAACGGCGCGCTGAGCATTATATAAGTGTCGAACTCTTCTGTGTGATTGAAAAGCGTGTAGGCTGTGGTCGCTCCACCCATCGAAAGTCCGGCAAATGCGCGGCGAGCGGGGTCGTCAGACGCGTTGTATTTCTCGGTCATGTTGGGGATGATGGTGTTGAGCACGTAATCGAGAAGCGCCGGGCGATCCCAGCTGTAATTGGGATCCGGGAAATCCTGTCCGCAGGGGGTGACCACGATAGTGGGTTCCAGGCGACCTTCGGCTATCATATTGTCGAGTATGTTGACCATGCCGTTGGTGAACCAGCTACCATAGTAACCGCCGCCGCCGTGGAACAGTATCAGCATGGGATACGCGTCGTCGCGCTGCGCGTCGTACTCATAGGGCAGGTAAATCGCGTAGCTGGTGGTAAGTCCGCTTTCCAGGGTTACAGTTTCATATTCGACAGTTCCGTTTTCGCCATCGCGCGGCGCTTCTTCAAAACGAGTGATGGTCTTAGCCTGCTTGACCTCGTCGTAGGGAACGTATACCGCGGTCAAAAGCTGTTCTCCGCCTACCTCATTGGGATCAGCCAGGTAATTGACATTGGCAGGATCGGCGACCATAACGGCGTCGGTGTAGTCGGTAAGCTCCGCACCCTCGACGCCGCCTACGTAGTAGCGATAGCACCATGTGCCGGTGGGAAGCGGGATGGTGTAGCTCCAAACGCCCGTTTCCTCGTTAAGCGCCATGTCGGCGGTCGGCCAACTGCTGGTCTTCCAGACTATGTCGCCGTCCTCCCACTCATCAGGGGAGGCGTTTTCGCTGGTGACAAACGAAGCCAGCGCGGGATCGGAGAAGCTCCATTCTCCGTATATGCGAACGCGGGTCGCGTCGGGATCCTTGTAGCGGAAGGTCACGTAGTAGCCTGTCGGGGAATCGTCGGATTTAACGACGGTAGTAGCTTCGAGCGCGTTGAATTCCTCTTGGGTCATGCCCTCGTAAGTCGCGGCAAACGCGGCTGCGCAGGTCATGATAAGGCACAGGGTGAGAATCAGCGATAGCAGTTTTTTCATGTTGGTCTCTCCTTCTTTTTATTCTTCAACGTTCCGCGCTTACGCGCAGACCGTTTCAGGCGTTGATTATAAGCTCGGATGTTTCAGTGTCGCGCGAGAAGCGACTCAAGAACTCCCATGCGATCTCCGCGTCGAAGCCGCACGGAAGATGACCCTTGTTTTCAACCAGCACGAACACGAGATTGTCCAAGCCCTCGTCATTTGTAAAAGAATTCATATAGATCCGGGTGTTGTCGTAGTGGCGGACATAGCTGTTCTCCGCACGAAGTCCCGCCAAATGCTCAACTATGTTGAGAGAATCGTCAATGAGCGCGCGCGACTGTTCGGGCGTAACCTGGTAATCGTCATGTCCCTGCATGGAAAGAAGCTGATTCCACTGAACGACTGTATTCGGATTCCACGTCGACGCGCCAAGTTGATGATTGTTGTACTTGTCGGCGGTTCCGACGATGAATATCATAGGCATCTCGATTTCAGAAATTTTGGCGCGTGATTCCTCGTCGCCCTCGCCGAAACCGGGAGCGGCATCCAAAGGCGCTATAGCCGCAAGCATTTCGGGATATGCGGCAGCCAGGTTTTTGGAAGCCGCCGCTCCAGCCGAACTTCCGGTCGCGTATACGCGGGTTTCATCGATGGGATAATCGGCTTTCACCTGTTCATATATCGCGCGAAGGTTATCGGCGCTTGTATTTTCTGCCATCACGAGAATTATCCTCTCGCGAGCGGCGATTTCGCAAAATCCGAAGGTTTCCGCCTGATAAGCTGGCTCGGAGCCTCCGTGATTGACGAAAAGCAGCGGGAATACTTCTCCATCTACGGGGTTCGTCGGACAGTAGACAAAGTATTTATCGGTCAGATCATCGGGGTTTTCTCCGCCGTACAACACCTTGTCAAGGCCCTTACGCGCCCAGTATTCCACAAGACTCGGGTTCATCTCGTCCTTAGCGAAGGTAATATAGGTATAGAAATTTTTCGCGGTCTGCTCGCCCGCGGCGCTGTTTATAAACGCCTCGAGATCGAAATCAGAACTCGATTGAAAGGCTACTAATTCGCCGAACGTAGGCTCGTTTTCTATCCATAGGCAATCAAAATGCGTACCATAAAGATATTTCATCTCATACACGTAATCACTTTCGGCCAGCGAGACGGTACAAAGCGCCATACACGTCAGCAGTACGAATGCAATAAGCTTTTTCATGAGTAGCTTCCTCCTTCAAGTCTCCCCCGCGCCGCGACACGCGGCGCGGGGAAACGGCCGCTTAAGCGGCGGGGGTGTACACGACCTCGTGAGTTTCGGCGTCGCGCGTGAACTGGCTCATCCACTCCCAGATGTGATTGGCATACTTAGGATAGTGTGTGTGGGTGGTTTGCTCGGTGTGCATGAGCTTGAGAAGCGGCACGCCGTCCGCGTCGCTAAGCTCGCTCGTCCATATGGCGAACGGATAGGGCGAGCCGAAGCGAAGCTCGTTTTCGGTCTCGAAGCCCCAGTAGGGATACTTGTTGAAGTTGAGCGCTCCCATGTCGGGCGTCGCGATTTCATTTATCTGCGTGATGATCTCAAGGCAGTCGTGCCATACGTATTCATAGTTATTATTGGTGGACTCGGTCTCTACGCCCTGGCCGACAACGCAGATGGGCAGGTCGAGGTCATAGCCGTAGCTGTCGAGCTTCTCGAGCAAGTCGGTGTAGTAAGGCCCGCTCACGCGGCTCTGGGGAGCGACCGCCGCCAGGCGCTCCGGATAGGCGTTGGAGAGGTTAAGAGTGCTGCCCGCGCCGCCTGAGAAGCCGCCCGCGTAGATGCGGGTGATATCGACGGGGTATTTCTCGATCATGTAATCTATGAGCTTGTTGAATTCTTCGGCGCCGCTTCCGTTCGGGGCGACCATGATTATATCGTTGTCAATCGCCAACTGCGCCCAGCCGACGGACTCCGCCTCGTAGATGGGATGGTCTCCGCCGCCGTGAAAGCAGAGGAACAGCGGGAAGGTCTCGCCGGTATTATTGTCCATGGCTTCCTGCACGGCCGCCGGAACGAATTCATACCAGTAGGGATAGCTCCTGCTCCCAACCTCGCCGATTTCCGTCCAGATATCCTGCTCGGTGGGATCTACGCGGTAGATTTCCATGCCGGCTTCGTCATAGTTCGGACGCCTTACGAGAGTGAAGGTAGTGTCGTTGTAGTTGTCGGCAGTGTACTGCCAGAAATTGGCGGTCAGGCAGATGCGGGCGGTATAGCGGAACAGGCTGTTCCAGCAATCCTCGACAAGCTCGGAAGTGATGGATGTGGCGTCTGAATTGCTTACTATAACGCGCTTCGCGTCGTCATATGTGAAAATATGGGTCGTCTTGTCCTCGGCCTGTTCAGTTTCCCAGAAACTGCGGTAGTACTCTATGGTCGCATCGACGCGGCCAGAGGTCGGAAGAACCTCGTTGTTATCGTCGATGAACGTGCCGTCGTTAGCGCGGATGTAGTATTCCACCGCCTCGTCGCTGCCGCCGACGATGTAGGCGGGAAGCGGCAGTTGAGGTACGTTGTAGCCTATATCTCCTCCGATGGTCATGACCGCCGCGAGGCGCTTGCAGTTATGCGAGAGGTAGTCGTTGATGAAGGTCGCTCCGGAGCCTTCTCCTATGGCGTACTGCAGGCTGTGGTAGGTGATTTTTTCGACGCCGTCTACGAAGGATATGTATTGCATGATGGCTTCATATACGTCTATGTCGTCCGCTCCCCAGTTTTCGCCCACGGGATTGACGGCGATGATCACGGCCTTTTCATCCTCGGCGATAACGTCGAGTCCGGCGGCGGTAATCATGTCCCACGCCGCGTCCTCGTCGGAGTAAGGCTCGTCGCCGTACACATATACGACCGGCGTCATCATCGGAAAGGGAACCTCCATATTGGAGGGGATGTAAATATAGAAGCTGCTTCCTTCTATGCCGCCTACGTCGGCGACCGCTTCAAACCTCGCCCCATCGACTACGCTAGCCTCCGCGAACGCGCCGACGCAACCTATTGACATTATCAAAACCATTAAAATTCCAAGTAACCGCTTCATTTGATTTCTTCCTTTCTTATTGTTGTTGTAGTGTACATGGGATAGTGGCGATTGTCCGTTGCTTTATGTCGTTATAACTGCATCCCTCCTCTGGCACGGAGTGCTTTATGAATATTTCCTACTTCCAAAGAGCAGTCGCTACAAAATCCCTGAGCGTCTGCGGCCAGGTGAACCAGTCGTGTCCTCCCTCGACTACGTTCAGGCCAACGTAATCAACCCCGACATCGCTCAGATATACGCTGAATGGAGCCATGGGAACCTGTCCGGCCTGGAATGCGTAATCCAGGGTGTTGTCCGCGTAACCTACTGCCAGGTAAAGAACAGGCTCATTGAGCGCTACGGCGTCGAGTATGGAGTAATCGGAGCTGGGATGCCCCACGCTGAACACTCCGAAATACCCGAATTGATCGGAAGCGAGCTGATACGCCGCGTAGGTGAGCTTTCCGCCTTTGGAGAGTCCCGCGAAAGCGCGATCCTCAACTTCCGCGGACGCGTTGTAATTATCCTGCATGAAGGGTATCGTATATTCCAAAACATTGGCTACCAGTTCGGCGTCGGTTCCGCTTGAAATGTCTATGGCCGCGATTATGAAAGGTTCGGTCTGCCCGGAGGCTATCAATCTGTCTACGATGTTATGAGCGTTGCCCTGATGGAACCAATCGCCTTCCTCGCCGCCGCCGCCGTGACAGAGGTAAAGCACCTTATAGGGCTTTTCGCTTCCGGCGTCGTAACCCGCGGGAAGGTAAATCATCATCTGCTGGGCGTTTGATTCGCTGCCCTCAAACGTCGCACCCTCGTATTCAAGCCAAAGTATCTCGCCCTTGGCGGATTCGTCGTCTATCGGCAAAACGAACGTCCAATCGTCGCTTTCAGCCTGTTTTTCCGGATTATATGAAACATAGAACTGGCTGCGCTCCTGATTGGCTCCAAGCGCGTTTACGGAAGGTATATTGGCCGGATCAGTAACCGTCGTCTCGTTTCCCTCGGAATCGGTAACCACGAATTGGTACAGATAAGAGCCGCCGGGAAGGTTCACGCTTGTTTTCCATGATCCCGTCGCTTCGTCAAAGGTCATGTCCGCAACATATCCCGAATCTCCAAAACGCGAGGCTCCCGGTTCCCAAGTTTCAGGAGTGAGAAGGTGCTCGGGATCGGCAATGCTGCCATCTAAATTCAACCTTCCGTTAGAAAGGGCGTATATGTCTCCGGGACGGTAAAACGTGAATCCACCCTTTATCTGAACGCGCGCCGCGTCCGGGTCTTCGTAGGTGAACGTCGCGGTGTATCCGGTCGCGGAATCGGGGTTCGCCTCAACAGTCACGCCGCCCTCGGCCAGCGCCGTCGAAAGCGCGAGCGATAAAACGAGCAGGAATACTACCAGATAACTCTTTTTTCCGTGAACCATGATCATTCCTCCTATGTC
>JAUNBY010000194.1 GCA_030526935.1 Clostridia bacterium | reverse complement strand
CTCTCCTTTGGAGAGGGTGCCCGCGAAGCGGGCGGGTGAGGTTGGCGCGCCCGGACTCACCGCGCGGCGCGATATATCAAACGGACTACGCCGTTCCCAGAACCCCCCCGCGGGTAAATCCCGAGTCGCTTTTACGCGAACGGCTAACCTTCCCCGCCAAACAAACAACCTTACACAACGACGCCGCCGGCTGTCAATTCACGAACACCTGCGTCTGCACCATGCTGGCGATTTTCCATTGTCCCGCGACGCGTTCGAGCACGACGTTGAAGCGTCCGCCGTGCCATTCGGGGGGATCGGCCGACAATTCTCCCGACGCGACAAGCGAGGAACGCCCGGAGCGGACGCTCCCCTCTATGTTCTCGACGGTGTGCGATATCGTCGCCTGCGCCACGTCCTCCCACGGCCACGACCATATCCATTCGAGGGATACGTTTGACTCGAAGGAGGTTATATTGTAATTAATATAGGGGGAACTGTCCGACAGGCCGAGCGCAAGCGCCTCGTCGTTGTTGAGCAGTTCGTCGCGGAAAAAGCCCGGGAGCATGTCGGCGTCCTCGCGGGTGAGTATGGTATTGGTTCTGGCCTGCATGCCGTCCGAAAGCAGTATATATATGTTCGCGGCGTTCATCGCAAGATAAAACGACAATACCAGTACCGATACGACGACCGTCAACACCAGAACCCTTGACGCTAAAAACCACAACAGCCTTCGGATGTATTTCACTATTCACCCATCCCTTCGAGAATCTGGCGCATACTTTCTATCATCTGCTCGTCCTGCAGTCTGAACTTGAACTCGACGCGCCTCGAAGCCGTCTTGTCTACCGAGCCGTCGTCGCTGTAAATGGGATTGGAGAAGCTTCGCCCGTTGGCCGTGGCGATGGTTCGAAGCCGCCTTTTCATGCCGCCGGTTATGCCGGTATAGCTGTCGTCGAGTATGTACTGCATGACGCTGAGCGCGCGCTGCTGCGACAGGCGAAGGTTATTCATATACGTCCCGTCGGTATCGGTATGGCCTTCGATGATTATTTCCGACACGCTCGAGGCGTACTCTCCCTCCATCAGCACCGACAGATACACCGGAAGAAAGCTGTCGAGCATATTTCTTCCCGAGGGCTTAAGCTCCGATTCGCCCACGTCGAAAAGCACGCTCGCGTCGAGGGTTATGCTCCCCGTCTGGGCATCGACCGTCGCCCTTATATTAGCCTGCTGAAGCTTCGCGGCGAGGTCTGAGATGATGTTGGCGCGCACGCCTACCAGCGCGTCGAGGGCGGTCTGCTGCTCGTCCATCAGGCTTTGCTGCTGGGACAATCTCTGCTCCTGCTGCGCGAGCGTCTGTTGCTGCCGGGCTATATAATCCTCCTGCTCGTCGAGAAGCGCCTGAGCCGACGAAAGCTGCGTCTGCTGTTCGGAAAGCGCCAGCTGCGCCTGCGCGAGCTGCTGCTGCTGCTGGTCGAGAAGCGCGGCCTGCGCCTGCATTTCGTCCCTTTGGCTTGACAACAATTCCTGAGACGATGTAAGCTGCTGTTGAGCCAGCAAAAGCTGCGCCTGATTCTGCGACAGCTCCCGCTGCGATTCGTCGAGGCGCGCGAGCGACAATTCCAGCTGTTCGTCCCTGACGGCCAGCTCTTCCTCGCGCTGATTGAGAAGCAAAGTCTGCTGATCCAGTTCGGCGGTTTTGACCTCGAGCATGTCCAGATACTGGTAGACGCTGTAGAACATAACCAGCACGAATACCATCAACAGCGCGCTCATCAGATCCGAAAAGCTCAGCCAGTGGTTGCCCTGGGATGAATTATGTGAGTTTCTGGATACTCCGTGCCGCATTCGTGGCTCCTTTCACATTAATAACGCATTGTATCGACCGGCGCCGAGTGCGCGTCGATGGCGGCGGGAAGGCGGTCGAGCGCATCCCTGACGCCGTTGAGCGACCAGTTGACGCGTTCAATCGCGTCGAACATCGACTTGAACATACTGTTGTATATCTGATCTATGTCGCCGGTTATGCCCTCCGCGAGAAGCTTGTGGCTCGCGGCGAGAGTGTCCGACGACTGCCTTATGGCCACGGACGCCGCCTTGAGGGACGCCATAGCCTCCTGTACATTTCCGTAGAGCGAATTCATAAGCCTGTCCGAATTATCGTCGAAGCGCTCCATGGCCTGCGCGGTCTGCGACTGCAATTTGTTCACGTTCATGATGTAGTTGTTGAACTGCGAGGCGACGATCTCAAGGTGCTCGGCGTTGGCGCAAAGCCTGTCCAGCGCGTCCTGAGAGGCTTTCGCGTTGCTTGAGAGGCGGGAGGCTGACTCGTCGAGCTTTTTTGAGATATTGTCGGTCATGTTGGAGGCGGTAACGACGTTCGCGCTCATGCGCCTCACGGCGTCCATGGAATCCCTCGCCATCACGCCGTGCTCCATCAAAACGCGGTTTATTTCCGAAAGGTTCTGGCCGAGCCTCGTGAACTCGTCGTTCGTCAGGGCGTTGAGCCTTTCGATGAAAAGCCGGGCCATCATGTCGATGCCCCTCAACTGTTCCTGCGTCGTATGCGCTATAAAGTCGTCCACATTAAGTTTCAGCGACTTAACCGTCTCGTTCATGGCGCTCGTCATGCTTTGCGCGAGACGGGCGGGGAATTCGCCGGTCAGGTGATCGGACAGCTTTTGAATGAGCGCGGTCTGCTCCTGCTGATAAATGGCGATCTGCGTCATGGGATCGACCGCGACGACGCCCGCGTATTGTTTCATCGCCGCGTAGAAGCCGGTCAGCGCGTTTTTAGCTCCGCCCGTGGCGATTCGGTTTATAAGCGTAAACAGTATGGACGCCACGACGCCGGCGATGGAGGTCAAAAACGCGTATCTCATGCCGGGAACCAGCTGGCGTATGGCGGCCATGACCTGCTCGGCGTCGTCCATCGAGAAGCCGCGAAGGCCCTCGGTTATGCCCACGAGCGTCCCCAGAAAGCCCAGCGACACCATTACCCCGGGCAGAGCCTCCGCCAGATTCGAGCGCCCCGGGCCGTATATCACGGTATCCTCGTTTATAAAGTCCTCGATATTGCTCGGGTTGTGAAACACCCCGTCGGCGAAGAAGAGGTTGTTCAAATATTCCTTCCAGTGCGGGTAAATGGCTCCCCGGCCGAGAAAGTCGTCCTCCTGCCAGGAGTGTTTGCTCTTTTCGCCCTGCTTCAGAAGATGCGTGGCGCGGCTTATGCGCGCGCGGGCGTGCGCGACCGGAATGACGCATTTAAAAATACCGACTATAAAAATCGCGATTATCGCTATATAAACGAAGGCGCTCGCGACTGAACCGAGCCATTCGCCTCCCCCGAGAAGCATTTGCGACATCTGACGCCCTCCTTGCACTTAGACAGTCAATAAACAATGAGACTTGCAAACGCGCGTTTTGGTTCCCCGCCAGGCGGCGCGGGACATTGGTTGAAAAAGTATACCACATATATGTAAAATCAGAGTTGTCGCGGGGACGCGAGTTGGACATTATCGGCGGTATTTCGCGAGAATAGCCGGCCGCGCTGACGTTTCCGCTTATTTTATAATTACGAAGATAGTCGCACATTTGAGGTAATTTTCGAATAATCTGATTGACAGCGCCGATAAAAGTCCATAGAATAGAAGCTGGATTATATTATTCAGGAGAAAGCTGAAATGAACGAAGACAAAAACAAAAAGCGATTTAAACTGCCTAACACCCCATGGTTTTATATAATACTGGCGCTGGCGATAATGATGGTCGTGAATCTGACGAGGATAACCTCGCTCATGAACGGAACCGTCACCACGACCACATATTCCGAGTTTTTGAATATGCTCGACGAGGGCAGGGTGCAGTCGGTCGAGGTAGGCTCGACGACCATCATCTTCACCTGCGAGGGGAATACCCCGTGGCAGTCGCAGCGCTACGAGGCCGTGCTCGTCGACGACCCGAATCTCGTCTCGCGGCTCGTCCGGGCGAACGTCGCGTTTTCCGGGGCGTCGTCGAGCGGATCCTTCCTCGACATACTCATAGGCATAGTCCTGCCCTTAGCCTTTTACGCGATAATGATTTTCTGGATATTCAGGCTGTTCCGGGGCGGTTCCGGGGGCATAGGGGCTATGAATTTCGGAAAGTCGAGCGCCAAGCTCTACGAGATAAGCGACGCCAGCAAGAAGTTCACCGACGTCGCGGGTCAGGACGAGGCCAAGGAAGCGCTCGTAGAGATAGTCGATTTTCTCCACGAGCCGGCCAAATACAAGGCCATAGGCGCGAAGCTTCCGCGCGGAGCGCTGCTCGTAGGCCCTCCGGGAACCGGAAAGACGCTCATCGCCCAGGCGGTCGCGGGCGAGGCGAACGTGCCATTCTTCTTTGTCTCCGGCTCGGCTTTCGTTGAGATGTTCGTTGGAACGGGCGCGGCGCGCGTGAGGGATCTGTTCAAGCAGGCCAGCGAGAAGGCGCCGTGCATAGTCTTCATCGACGAGATAGACGCCATTGGCAAAAAGCGCGACAACATGGGCATAAGCTCCAACGACGAGCGCGAGCAGGCGCTCAACCAGCTGCTGGCCGAGATGGACGGCTTCGACCCGAGCAAGGGCATAGTCGTCCTCGGGGCCACAAACCGCCCCGAGATACTCGACAAGGCGCTTTTGCGCCCCGGCAGGTTCGACAGGCGCATAACCGTGGATCTGCCCGACCTCAAGGGCCGCGAGGCGGTTTTGAAGGTACACGCGAGGAACATCGTCATGGATCCGGATATAGACTTCGCCTCCGTCGCCAAAGCCACCGTGGGCGCGTCCGGCGCGGATCTCGCGAACATCATAAACGAGGCGGCTCTGCGCGCGGTCAAGATGGGCAGAAAGAGCGTCATACAGGAGGATCTGGAGGCGAGCGTGGACGTGGTCATCGCCGGAAGCGAGAGAAAGAGCCTCGTCATCCCCGAAAAGGAACGGCGCATGATCGCCTGTCACGAGATAGGCCACGCGCTTGTCGCGGCGCTTCAGAAAAACTCCGCTCCCGTCCACAAGATAACCATCATACCGCGCACGTCGGGCGCTCTGGGTTACACCATGCAGGTGGACGAGGACGAGCACGTGCTTCTTTCGAAGGAGAACCTTCTGGCCAAGCTCGCGGTTCTGGCGGCGGGGCGCGCGTCGGAGGAATTCATGTTCGACAGCTGCACGACCGGCGCGTCGAACGACATAGAGCAGATGACGCGGCTGGCCCGAAGCATGGTCACGCGGTTCGGAATGTCCGCGCATTTCGGAATGATGGCGCTTGAGACGGGCGCGAGCGCGTACTTAGGGACGGACGGCCAGCTCGCCTGTTCCATAGAGACCGCGACAAAGATCGACGACGAGGTGAAGGCCATTATAAAGGGCGCGTTCGACAGCGCCATGGCGATAATCAGGGAGAACTCGGCCAGGCTCACGTCCCTTTCGCAGGCGCTTCTGGACAGGGAGACGCTTACGGGCGAGGAATTCATGCAGCTTCTCAACCAGACCCCGGCGGTTTTGGAGGCGGGCGAGGCGCAGGAGTGATATGATAAACACCACCCTTTGTTATATAGAAAAAGATGGAAACTATTTGATGCTTCACCGCGTCAAAAAGGAGAACGACCTCAACCGCGACAAGTGGATAGGCGTCGGAGGCAAGTTCGAGCCGGGCGAGAGTCCGGAGGAATGCATGCTTCGCGAGGTCTATGAGGAGACGGGGCTTACCGTGACGAAATACGGGTATCGGGGCATCGTGACGTTCGTAAGCGACATTTGGCCCTGCGAGTACATGCACCTTTTCACCGTCACGGACTTCACCGGGGAACTCCGGCAGTGCGACGAGGGCGATTTGACGTGGGTTCGTATATCCGACATGGGAAAGCTCAACCTCTGGCAGGGCGACTATATATTCCTCGAAATCATAAGAACCCCCGCGCCTTTTTTCTCGCTCAAGCTCTGCTACGAGGGGGATAAACTTGTAAAGGCGACGCTTGACGGAAGAGAGTTGGCGTTGGGAGGGTGAGGCGATATGTTCGATGCAATCGCTTCGCGGAACAGAAAAACCCGCGAGACCGGCAACCCGGGCGCGCAATGCGCTCCCCTGCGCGCGGGCGTCGTTTTGGAACGTGACTCGCAATAATTCGCGATTCATCCGCACTGAATGCGAGTTTGGGAAACGCGCGAACTCCTTACAAAAAACACGAAGGCGGGTGGGGAAAATGCACATGTC
>JAUNBY010000193.1:731-6218 GCA_030526935.1 Clostridia bacterium | reverse complement strand
AATCAGCGGGTTTGCGGCCGACCGTCGGCATGGCCGTTCCCCATTCGCCTCCCGCTGTCGGCCGCAAGCCGCGCGGCAGGCATACGGGCGGGCGCGCAATGCGCTCCCCTGCGCAAACGATAAAAATCATTAAATCTATGGAGTGTTGCCATTATGACATTTAACCCCTTCGACGCCGGCGCCGGAATAATCGTCGTCGTCGGCCACTACGGAAGCGGAAAGACCGAAATATCGTTAAGGCTCGCGCTTATGGCCGCCGGGCTGGGCGAAAGGACGACGCTCGTGGATCTGGACATAGTAAACCCCTTTTTCAGGAGCGCCGAAAAGCTCGACCTTATGGCGGAAAGCGGCGTGGAAATGGTCTGCCCGCCCTACGCGCTCACGGGCGTCGATCTTCCGGTCCTCTCGGCGCAGGTTGACGCCTGTTTCGACAGGCCGGGCGTCAAAATATTCGACGTAGGCGGCGACGACGCGGGAGCGGCGGCGCTCGGCCGCTTCAAGCCCCGCTTCGACGCCTTCCGCCACGAAATGTACTACGTAGTCAACGCCTTTCGCCCGTTCAGCCGCAAGCCCTGTCAGGTGATAGAAATGATGAGCCGCGTACAGGCTCGCTCGCGCCTCAATATAACGGCCATGATAAACAACTCGAATCTGGGCGACGAGACGACGGCGCAAGACGTATTATCAGGACAGAAGCTTCTGGACGAGGTGACGGAGGCGACCGGCATAAAAACCCTCTGCGCGTGCTGCCTTACGCGCGTGCGCGCCGGTTTGCCCGCGGACATGCCCGTAATAACCATGGAAAGGCTGCTCAAACCGGAATGGATGATGTGATTTCGAATATAATCGTCATATCTGTTACGTCGGCGTGGGCTGTAACGCTGCCCGTTCTGCTCGCGCGCTATTTCATCCCGAAGGCGCGAAAAGCGCCCTCGCCCATATCCGACGCCTATGCCGGGGCGGAGCCCATCCCCCTGAAAAACGCCGTCGTCGCGGCTTTGCTGTCGTTCGTCGCATCCCGCGCGCTTCTCGCGGTATTTGGGCTTTTCAGCGGCATTATAGCCTCCGACCCCGGAAGGCTCAATATATTCAACTGGATCAAATGGGACGCCGACCACTACCTGGGACTCGCCGACAACTGGTATGTAAACGAGGGCGACGCGAGGTTTCACATAGTCTTCTTTCCGCTTTATCCCGCGCTTATACGCGCGTTCGTGCTCGCTTTCGGATTCGACGCGCGCGTCGTGGGAATAGTCGTTTCCAACGTGTGCCTCATAATATCCGCGGCGACGATGTACAAAATGGCGGGCGAACAGTACGGCGAAAGAAGGGGCGCCGCCGCCGCCAGGCTTTTCATGCTGTCGCCCATGACGATGTTTTTCTCGCTGCCTTACAGCGAATCGCTGTTTTTCATGCTCACGGTTTTGGCCGTTTACATGGCGCGGCGTCGGAAATTCGCGTTGGCGTTGGCGTTCGCGGCGCTGGCTTCGGCCTCGCGGCTTCTGGGGCTGCTGGCGGCGGTGGGCGTATTCTACGAATTCATACGCGATAATCGCGGCTTCAAAGCGCGCGATTACGTCAAATACGCGCTCGTCACATGCTTAGCGTCGGCGGGCTTTTTATCGTATCTGGCGCTCAACCTGGCCGTCACCGGGGACGCCTTCACATTCCTCGCCTACCAGCGCGAGCACTGGAGCCAGCAGATGGGAAGCCTGGCGAATACCCTCCGGTACACCCTGCAAAACGCCGCGGATTATTCCGACGAGAATATACGCCTCGGAACGTGGATACCGCAGGTCGCGGCGATAATCGTTCCCGTGATACTTCTCGCGCTCACATTCAGGCGCGTAAGCCCCGCGGACGGGGCCTACGCGCTGTTGTACATATGGTTCGCGCTGTCGCCTACGTGGCTTTTGTCGGGCGCCAGGTATATTTCGGCGATGTACCCTCTGTACATAATGGTCGCCTCCCTTCCGGGCGGCAGAAAAGGCGAAATAGTCGCCTGTTGCGCGTCGGCGTTTTTGATGTTCTACATGGTTCACAGGTTTCTGTCCGGGGGCGTGATGTAGGACGTATTGCAGGATTGAAATTGTAAAAATTCATTTTTATCGTTAAATCGCCGCGACGGAGGCAGGATTTTGACTTTTTTTATAGAATGATATATCGAATGATTCAAAACGCGCGTCATTATATAAAAAGGAGCCAAATGCAATGTCTTTGAGTTTATCACAACGCTGTTTAAAAATCTCCCCGTCGGCCACCCTCGCCATAGACGCCAAGGCCAAGGCGCTCATAGCCGCGGGAGAGGACGTTATAAGCTTCGGCGCGGGCGAACCGGATTTCGACACGCCGGAATACATCATTTCAGCCGCGAAGGAAGCCATGGATCTGGGAATGACGCGCTATACCGCCGTCGCCGGAACCATGGAACTTCGCCAGGAGATCTGCAAAAAGCTCCATCGCGACAACGACCTTAACTACGACCCGAGCGAGGTCATAGTCTGCAACGGAGCCAAACAGGCCCTCTTCAACGCCCTGTCCGCCATTATAAACCCCGGCGACGAGGTGCTCCTTCCGGTTCCGTGCTGGCTTAGCTATCCCGAAATGGTGTCGATGACCGGCGGCGTTCCCGTAATGGTTCCCGGAAACGAGGAGGATGGCTTCCTTCTGACCGCCGAGCGCATAAGGCCGTACGTCACCGAGAACACCAAGGCCATGATGTTAAATTCTCCGAACAACCCCAACGGAACCGTGTGGAACCGCGAGGTTCTGGCGGGCATCGCGGAACTGGCGGTGGAGAAGGGTTTCTACATCATTTCGGACGAGATATACGAAAAGCTCATATACGACGGGCTGGAGCACGTGTCCGTCGCGCAGTTCGGCGACGCGATAAAAGCCCAGACCATCGTCGTAAACGGCATGTCGAAGGCTTTCGCCATGACGGGCTGGCGCATAGGCTATGCCGCCGGCCCCCGCAGCATCATAAAGTGCATGACCGCCTTTCAGAGCCATTCGACCTCGGCTCCCAATACCATGGCGCAGCACGCGGCGGCGGTCGCGCTCACAAACGGAGAAATTCAGATAGAAGAAATGCGAAAGGAATTTGACGCGCGGCGGCGTTTGATGTATAATTGTCTTAAAAAGATCGATGGGATCAGCGTGCATATGCCGCAGGGCGCGTTTTATATGATGCTCAACATTTCCAACTGGATTGGAAAGACTTTCAACGGCCTTACCATAGCCAACGCCCTGGGCTTCGCGGAACTGTTGCTATTGGAGGATAAGGTTGCCGTCGTTCCCGGCGGCGCTTTCGGAGCGCCCGAGCACGTCCGCGTAAGCTACGCCACCTCCCGCGAGAAGATCGTCGCGGGGATAGAGCGCATTGGCGAGTTCTGCAGGAGGCTTAAATGATCCCGGATAGGAGTTTTTAATGAGACTTGCCATATTCTCGGACATCCACTCAAACGGCATCGCCTTCGAAACCTGCCTCGACTACGCCGACCACGTGGGCATAGACGGCTACGTGTTCCTGGGCGACCTTTTGACGGACTGCCCGTACCCCCGAAGGACGCTGGACCTCGTAAGAATCGCCGCGCGCAAAAAACAGGTCTGGTGCGTGCGCGGAAATCGCGAGGAACGCCTTATAAAGCATAACGACCATCCGTCGGAAGTCTGGCGAAGCCAGGGTACGACGGGAAGCATGCTTTACACCTATGAACAGATGACCGCGCAGGATATCGACTTCATCAGGCGCATGCCGCTGACCGACGTTATAGAAATACCCGGCTGCCCCCTCATTCGAATAGCCCACGCCTCGCCAACGGATACCGCTGCCATGTTATTCCCCGGAAACGAGCCGCTGGAGCGCATATTGCGCAATATGAAGGAGAGCCTTTTCCTCACCGGACACAGCCACTTTCAGTATCGCTACGAATCGCGCGGAAAGCAGGTCGTAAACCCCGGGAGCGTCGGAATGCCCTCGTTCGGCCAGAAAAAGGCGCAGTTCGCGCTCATAACCTGCGAAGCCGGGCGCTGGACGGCGAGGCTTATGAACATCGACTACGACAAGGATAAGGAAATCGCGTAGTTCGAACCGAGCGGGCTTATGGAAATGGCTCCCACCTGGTCGAAGTGCTCCATTAAGACCATACGCGATGGCGGAAACTGGCACGACGAATGCCTGACGCTCGCCAAAAAGAAAACGCCCGCGGGCAAGGACGTTTCGGAGATAATACTCTGCGACGCGGCTTTGCAGCTGGGAGTGGGTTGACAAATGGGGGCTGTATCCCGGAGATACAGCCCCCATTTAAATTAACGGTGTAAACATATTAAATAAAACGCGGCGAATAAACACGTCATTATTTACGAAAATATCCAGATTCTAGAACTTCATATTGACAATAAATAAGTATTCCGGTATACTGGTAAATGAAGTATACAGGTATACGCGTATACCTGTATACTGTTAATCGGCATCAGCAACGAAGAAAGGAAGGTTTTGAGCAAAGGGAGCGACTGATTAAAGAGAATGAGGAGGAAAGGATTATGGAGAAATTATTCGCGATATTGATAAGCCTGACGCTTATATTTAACGCGGCGGGAGCTTTGGCTCAGCTTGAGGTGCAGGAATTTCCGGCGATTGAAGACATGTATTCAATGCTTGACCTTACCGACCCATACCGCACGGTTATCAGCGGACTTTTCCGTCAAAGCTTGGAGATTGCGCAGGCGCAAAGGGAGTTCTACGTGTATATTGGCTCCACAAACCATCAACAGGAGCCTAATGTGACTCTTATTCCGGACGCGGACGTCGATCCCGTAGAATTTCTTGAAGCGTCCGGATGGAAAGAAATTGCGGATGAAGAGGGTTTGATACTGCTCATCGCAGTTCCCGCCACAGGTGAATGGGACGTTCAAACCGACATTGACTACCTGAATGAATTGTGGACGGTTTCCCATGTGCGCAACTGGTATAATTGCCAAAAGCATAACGGATATATGGCGGCTTATGGCGACGGCGCAACCCTGGGGCAAATGTGGGCGATGCAGCGCGTTACCCCGCAAAAGCTCGTTTCCTTCGCCACATTTGGCGATTTCGAGGTGGAGAAGGCGTATATGGACGAGGTCAACGCCATTGAGACGCGGGTGGAAGGCGTGACGGTCGCGGACATTCCCATGCCTTGCTGGATGATTATTCCGGAAATGACCGAATCGATTATGGACGTGGTTGATTATTGGAATTCGGCCAATGACGTCGCGGAGGAAGTCTTATTCAGCGACAACGCCACTGCGATTTACAGCGCGAGGAATAACGGCATCGACAGCCTTATTAACGAGCAGTCGTTTATCGCGCAAACGCGTTACACCGTGGCGCAGGACGCGGACGACTACGCGAACGCCGCGCGTACCGGCGACGTATGGGACTTTTTGTCATCCTTTATTCGCCCGGTGGGATATGCTAACAACGAATTGCGCCCCGCCCGCTCC
>JAUNBY010000193.1:0-721 GCA_030526935.1 Clostridia bacterium | reverse complement strand
GGATGGAGTTAGCAGATACTGGATCGAGTTCGTACCGGAGAATATCGTTCAAACCGATGACGGCAAGGCTCCTTTGGTTGTGTTCTTTCATGGAAGCAACCAGGGCGCGGAAACATATCTGGCGAACAGCGAAGGGTTCAAACTGGCTCAGGCCAGGGGCTTTATCGCCATATACCTGACGGGCGCCATGCCCACATGCCAATCGAATCTCCATGGCAGGCCTATGACGCAAATGCCTAATCCCATGTGGAATCTGCAGCGGGATCCTGAGATGTTTGACGATTATGCCTATGTACGCGCCGCGATAGAGGACGTGGTCAGCCGCCTCCCGGTCGATACCACGCGCGTATACGCGACGGGGTTATCCTTCGGTTCAAGAGCGACGCAGTGCTTTACCTCCGCCATGAGCGATGTATTCGCGGCAAGCGCGCCGATGAGTTCGTTCATGAACGATATGAACCTCGAAGTTGCCCGGAAGAATCTCGAGGGAGTTGAAAGCAAGATACCCATGTTCTTCCTCATAGGAGCGACAGAGAACGGCTCGGAGTACTTAAGCGAGAATATGCGAAACTATTATGGCATCTGGCTGGAGCAAAACGGACTCGGCAGCGATTTCGACGCGGCCTTAAGCGGATTTTATAAGGATGGAAAGTATAATACCTGGACGTTTGAAGACGCAAACGGCGTGCCGCTCGTGCAGTATGCCAACATGGACGGACGC
>JAUNBY010000192.1 GCA_030526935.1 Clostridia bacterium | reverse complement strand
CGCTCATTCTCGCTGCCCCGCAGCCTTGTAGATGGCGAAGCTTTTGGCGGCGGCGGCGGGATGGAGCCGGGGGCACGTTGGGGGCTGCCAGCCCCCAACCCCCCGGCCAAAGGGCTGGCCGCAAGCGGCGGAAGTGCCCTCTGGACTCCCTTCCTCGCTGCGGCGGGTTGGGGACGGGGCGGTCACGGCGTCCTTTTTATTTCCTACGCCCTTATCCTGTTGCCCGTCTGAATATCAAACAAATGGGTCTTTTCGGCGTTGACCTCCAGTTTAATCACGTCTCCGCGCGCGTAGCGCTTTTCATCGTCGGTTATGAGCATCATCAGATTCTCGCCCACGCGCACGCCTATGCGCCTTTCGTCGCCGAGGTTTTCAAAGACCGCGACGCGCTCCGGGACGCCCTTCGAATCCTCCTTGCCGACGTACAGATCCATGGGGCGAACGCCCATCTTGACCTTAAAGCCGTCGGACAGTTTCGAATAATAGCGGTGCGGCACGAGTATTCTCAGGTCGGAATCGGCGAATGTGAAATAGAATTCATCCTCGATTTTTATGACTGTCGTTTCGAGTATATTCATCGGCGGCTCTCCAATGAACGCCGCGACGAATTCATTCACGGGATCGTCGTAGACCTCCATGGGAGTGCCGAACTGCTGCAAAACGCCCAGATCCATAATAGCTATGCGGTCGGCGAGCGACATGGCTTCCAGCTGGTCGTGGGTTACGTAAACGGAGGTGCACTTGATTTCATTGTGCAGGCGTTTTATCTCCGTGCGCATGGCCTGGCGCATCTTGCCGTCGAGGTGGGAGAGCGGTTCGTCCATGAGCAGAAGCTCAGGTCTTCTGACTATGGCGCGAGCTATATTCACGCGTTGTTTTTGTCCGCCGGAGAGTTTGACGGGCATCATATTGAGCAGTTCTTCGACCTTCAGCAGGCGGGATATTTCCATTACGCGCCGGTCTATCTCCGCCTTGTCAACGCCCTTCGCGCGGAGGTTGAAGGCTATATTGTCGTAGACGGTGAGCGGCGGATAAAGCGCGTAGTCCTCAAACGCCAGGCCGATTTTCCTGTCCTTGGGGTGCATATTGTTGACGAGCGTATCGCCTATGAATATCTCGCCGTCCGTTATCTTTTCAAGTCCTGCGATCATCCTCAGCGTCGTCGTCTTTCCGCATCCGGAGGGGCCCAGCATGGCGATGAACTCTCCGTCGCGGCAGTCGAGGTTAAGGCCGTTTACCGCGAAGGCGTTAACGGTCTTCTTTTTCTTTCCGGTGTTATCGTAGCGCTTGTACAGGTTTCTCAGTTCGAGCTTTGCCATACTTACGCACCCCCCTTTCGCGCTTCAGCCGCGAGGGCATGAATGGCGGCCTCGTCGAAACGGCCAATATAATTTGAGGTCTCGGCGTCGAAGAATATCGCCCTGTCCACGTCGAACGTGACCCATATGGGCTGGTCGAGCTTGACGGGAAGGCCGTTGGGCGCGATCATCCGGACTATGGTCTCTCCGATTTTCGCCATCAATACCGACTTGTTGCCTATGGTCTCGAAGCTGTAGACGGTGCCTTCGAAGGCGTTATCGACAGGTTCGAAGTGGTAATGCGCGTTTTGGGGGCGAATGCCAAAGTGGATGTTATTGTGTATCATCTTGTCGAAGCGCGAGAACAGTTCAGCGTCCTCGGGAAGCTTCAACGGATGTCTCGCGTCCTCCTCCCAGATGACCTCATAGCCGGAATCGAGCCTGACTATATCGCACGCAAGCAGGTTTATCTCGGGATCTCCCATGAGCTGCGCCACGAACTCGTTTGTAGGCATATAGTATATCTCGTCGGAGGTGCCTATCTGGACTATTTCTCCGAGGTTTATGATGGCTATGCGGTCGGCCAGGGACATGGCCTCCATGAAGTCGTGGGTTACGTAGATGCTGGTGGAGTTGAAGTTATGCTGCATTTCCTTAAGCTCGCCGCGCATCATATTGCGCAGTTTCGCGTCGAGGTGGGCAAGAGGTTCGTCCATCAAGAACACGTTGGGGTCGCGAACGAGCGCGCGCCCCAGGGCCACGCGCTGGCGCTGGCCGTTGGAGAGCTGGCTTGGAAGCCGTTCGAGGAGCATTTCTATCTTCATGAGCTTGGAAACGCGGCTCACGGCGTCCTTTATATAGGCCTCGTCCTTTTTATGCAGGGGGCTTCTGAGCGGGGAGGCGATGTTGTCGTAAACCGTCATATGCGGATACAGCGCGTAGTTTTCGAACACCATCGCCACGTCGCGATTCGCGGGATCGACTTGATTGACGATTTTATCGCCGATCTTTATGACGCCCTCGTCGGGTATCTGTATGCCCGCGATGTTATTGAGAATCGTGGTCTTTCCGGCGCCCGCGGGGCCGAACAGCACGAAAAACTCCTTGTCCCTGATTTCGAGGTTTATGTTATTGAGCGCCGTCGTCTTGCCGAAGCGCTTGGTTACGCCTATAAGTTCAATCTTTGCCATACTTCACCTATCCCTTCACCGCGCCGAAGCTCAATCCGCGCACGAGATGCTTTTGTATGCAGATGGCGAATATGATCGACGGCAGAGCCGAGAACGTCGCGGCGACGGCCATCTGCCCGTAGTGAACCGTGTTCTGCGCGAGGAACTTTGTCGCGGCCACG
Organism: Clostridia bacterium; assembly: GCA_030526935.1. Lineage (GTDB taxonomy): Bacteria > Bacillota > Clostridia > Christensenellales > Aristaeellaceae > JAUNBY01. The sequence continues at coordinate 3,575 of JAUNBY010000192.1, read as the reverse complement.
GTTATGGGTTCGATCTTCATTCCCGCGAGCAAGAGCGGGAACGTGAACGAGTTCCACGCGAATATGAAGCACAAAAGCGCGGAGGCGACGAGGCCGGGCTTTATAAGCGGAAGCAATATCCTCATGAATATCTGCCACCACGAATAGCCGTCGACCTGCGCGGCGTGTTCGATTTCAACCGATATATCCTCGAAATACCCGCGAACGACCCATATTATGAGAGGCATGGATATGAGCTGATACACCCATATAAGTCCCAGATACGTGTCGAAAAGCCCTATCGAGCGATAGATCATGTAGAGGGGAAGCACGACCAGTATCTCGGGCGCGAATTTGAACGAGAGTATCTGAAAGGCTATATCCTCTTTTTTCTTGAAATCGTATCTGGCGAACGCGTAAGCCGCGGGGACGCCCGCGAGCACCGATATTATGACCGCGCCGCCCGCGACGATTACCGAATCGCGAATATAGCGGAAATAGTCGGAGTTAAAGAACACTTCGCGGTAGTTGGTGAGCGTCGGGGTAAAGACGAACGTCGTCGTGAGCATTTCAGCGTCCGACTTAAACGTCAGTATGACCATCCATATGAGCGGGAACAGCGCGAATACCGCGTATATAAACAGTCCGCCGTTTTTAAGTACCTGATAAAGCCTCGTCTTTGCGGTCGTCACGCGGTTTCACCGCCTTTCTTTTTTGCGATGAGTTTGGAGATGCCCTTTTTAGGCTCCTCCTCGATTTCCTTGCCCGCCGCCTGATACTGCGATTTGCGCCACGCCTTGACTATGCGCTTCGCGCATATATTGACGATGAACCACAAAACGAGTATGTAGGGAAGCGCGGTTGAGAACCTTTGATACATATAGCCCGTTGTATACGCCGTGACGGACAGCGACATAAGCGTATCTCCGGGGCCTCCTTTTGTGAGGGCGAATATAATTCCGAACTCCTGCAGCGCCGCCATCAGGCGGAACAGCAGAGCTATCAATATGCAAGGCTTGAGCATCGGCAAAGTCAGATTGCGGAAGTTGAACCAGGCGCTTCCTCCGTCTATCTTGGCCGATTCGAAGGGGGACTTGGGAAGGGACTGTATCCCCGCGAGTATGAGGATTATGACGAAGGGACAGTTGACCCACACGTCTATCATGACCACGGTGAGCATGGCGGTTCTGTGAGAAGCGCCCCACTGCATTCCGTATATTCCAAAGAGGTTGAGGAATTTTTCTATGATGCCCACGGAGCTTGAAAGCATCAATTGCCAGATGATCGTGCCTATGACGGGCGCGACCATAAGCGGGAATATGAGCGCTACGCGCATTATGCGGGAAAAGCGGTTTGTGAGGTTTCCCAGGAGCATCGCTATGCCCAGACCCAGGAGCATTTCCACGAGGGTTGAAAAGAAGGCGTAGCGAATGGTTACCCAGCAGGCGTTCCAGAACTGGCTACTCTTAAACATATTTATCCAGTTGGTGAGACCTACGAATGTCGCGATGGGGCGTCTGAACGAATAGCTGGTCAGCGAATAATAAATCGCCATCGCGAAGGGAATGAGTATGCCTATGGTTATGATAAGCGCGGGCGCGACGATCAGATACGGCCTTATTCGCGTTTTAAAGGGCGCGACGTTTAAGCTGTCCGCTTTGACCTTGACCGGGGCTTTTTTTTGGCTCAATTTATCCATCTCCTCCCTTAAATTAACCAGTCGGAGGGCCGTCGGGCAAATAGTCGACGGCCCTCCGCTGCCCGGCCGTTAGGCGACGCCTTACCAGTCCGGGATCAGGCGGACGCATGGCGTCCGCCCGTAGATTCATCTTATCAGCCTACGACTATATCGCTCACCGCGATATCGAGTCTGGCTTTCAGAGCCTGCATTGCGCCCGCGGTGTCGCAGGTGCCGGTAGTCCTGTAGGCTTCGACGAGATCCTGGAGGGTCGCGGCCCACTCGGTCGTGGTCTCGAAGAAGTAGGGTTGGGGCGTGAACTGAATGGTCGCGTTGGGCAGCAGTACCTCGAGGGCCTCGAGATAGCCGACGGACTGGCCGACCACGGAGATGTACTCCTCGCTCTCGGCGACGGAGGCGCGGGGGCTATCGGCGCAGGCGCCCTCGGTGCCGGAGAAGAGCATGTACTCGGGGCTGGTGAAGTACTGTATGAACAGCCACGCGGCGTCCTTGGCGTCGGAGTAGGAGTTCATCGCCAGCGACCATACCCATACGTTGGACTTGATGTCGGCGGCGGTCAGGCCCATGCCATCCGGCACGACGCCCGGGAACCAGCCCAGATTGCCGGCCTCGGCGGAGGCGTCGGCGGGATAGTTCTGGAAGTAGCCGTTGCAGGTCGCGTCATAGAGCATGGCGGCGACGCCGGCGCCCTGGTGAGAACCAGCCTCATACCAGGTGAAGGTGGCCCACTGCGGGGAGGATCCTTCGACGATGAGCTTTACCCAGTAGTCGGTCATGGCGATGGCTTCTTCGCTGTCGAGTTTGCACACGAGCTTATCGCCCTCGACCTCGAAGTCCTTGGCGCCCCAGGTGGAGAACAGCGTCATATAGCCGGGGTGGATGGTCGCCCAGTTGCGGGTTCCGCGAACGGCGATGCCGTAGGAACCGGTGCCATTCCACTCCTGAAGCGAGGTGGCCAGAGCGAGAAGCTCGGAGGTCGTCTCGGGAAGCGCTATGTTGTTCTCGGTGAAATACTTGTGGTTGTAGCAGATGTTGTTAAGCTCGTAGCCCATCGGCAGCGCCCACTGAGAGCCGCTTCCGACGGCGTGTCCGGGCACGCAGTCCCAGGCCAGGGTGCCGACGACTCCGGGATAGAAGTCCGCGAAGTTATAGGTTTCCTCGGTCTTGGCGGGATCGTTGATATAGCCCTCGAGCGGCTCCATGTAGCCGGAGGAGGCATAGTCCCAGACCTGATAGGCGCCGGTCATGAATACGTCGACCGAGCCGCTCATGGAGGACAGGGCGATGTTGAGCCTGTCGAAGTAGTTCTCTTCGGGGGTTACGTTGTAATCGACGGTGATTCCGGTCAGCTCCTGGAACTCTTCCAGCTTGCCGTAATTCGTTATAGCGGCCTGATAGTTATGCTGATTGAGGTAGACCTGCAGGGTGGTGCCTTCATAGGCTCTCCAATCGATGGCATAGCCGACGGTCGCCATACCAAGTACCATGACGAGGGCGAGAACCAGCGTGATCAGTTTCTTCATTAAGTAATCCTCCTTAATATTGTGGTCAACCAGATACCGCAAACGCCGCGGGCATACCATTCATATCGCGACCTCCCAGCGCGTTGTTATCGTCTGACACCGCGAGCGCTCATTCGTGAACGGTCGATTTTTAATTTCCGTTTATCATTATAAACCTGTTTACGGCGTTTGTCAATGGTTAATTTGCATATATTTATTTCGATACGGGGGTGTTGGAAATGCAACATTTCCCGCAAAACGCGCGGATAAGCGAAGGTTTGCCGGCAAACGCGGGGCGGGCGGGGTTAGCTCGCCGTTGCGGGTTTGTTGTAGCGCGGCTCGCGCAACATAATAAAGGTTTGCGTAGGGGCGTCGCATTGCGCGCCCGCCCGTAT
>JAUNBY010000191.1 GCA_030526935.1 Clostridia bacterium | reverse complement strand
CCGCTTCTTCTCTCTCGTTGCTTTTAGTCTGGCAAATTTTGATTCGTTTGCACAGGCTTTGTTTGCTATACCCTTTTTTGACCCTATTTGATGCTTTTTTCATTATTCCTTGCGGTTTCCTCCGTGACTCTTTCTTCGTTTGCCACACTTAACGCAACACTGTTGCGTTTACTCTGGCAATGTTGCGTTTACTTTGGCAACTCACCATTAAAAACGAGATGCACCTATAAGTCTATGATAGCTGCATCCCCTACTATTCAGATTAGCTATTTATTTGAAAGCTCCTCAATATAATCCGACGCGTCGATTCCCTGCTGGTTGATAAGAGCGTATATTTCATCCATCGTTTTCTGACTAACGGGAACGCCGTTTTCCATTACGCGCCGCTGATTTTCAAATTCTTTCTCTCCGTGGATGTAGATGCGGTCGGCTCCGCTCGCCTTCTCCGATCCGCGTACATTTCCAAGAAATTCGGAAAGCGCGTTAAAAATGTTCTCGGGGTTGTCGGAAAACAGCGTCGGCGATATAGCCATGAACATATGGCTGCACAATTCCTTTTCGGGCACTTTGCGCACATCCATGCTTGGCACGCCGCCTGACATTATGCCAGTCATGATCTCAACGAGCATCGCAAGTCCGAATCCTTTATAGCCGCTGAGCAACTCGCCGGCTCCGCCCAGGGGCAGTATGCCGCCGCTGCCTTTGCCACGATTGGCTACAAATCTTTCTGCATCGGTATTGGTCTCGCCGTTTTCGTCAACCATCCAGCCATACGGAACGGGCTTTTGATTCTTTGCGTAAACCTCCATTTTTCCGCCGGTCACGACGCTGGTTGACATATCGAGATGGAACGGATTCGGAAAAGCCGGTACGCTGAAAGCGATGGGGTCGGTGCCGATAATAGGTTTTTTGCCGAAGGTGGGCACTACAAGGCCCTGAGTGTTCGTCATGCTGACGCCTATTAAGCCCTCGTTGGCGGCCATGAGCGAATAGTATCCAGCTATGCCGTAGTGATTGGAATTTTTTACCATCGCTATGCCAAAGCCGTGTTGTTTGGCCTTCTCCATGACATTTTTCATCGCCGATACGGACACGATCTGTCCCATGCACGCGTCGGCGTCTATGACAACGCTCAATTCCGTTTCTTTCAGAACCACTGGCTTTGCATCGACTTTAATCCTGCCGATTTTTATTCCAAACGGATACAGGGATAAACGCTGTACGCCATGAGACTCGATGCCGAACAAATCCGCCATAAGCAGAACATCAGCGATGGTTTGAGCGTCCTGGGAACTATATCCAAAACTCTCAAAAATCTTTTCCGTCAGTGCTTTCAGTTTTTCAAAGCGAAGATAATGATAACTCATAGTGCCATATCCCCTTTCATACACCATGAATGCGCTATTGGCCATGTGTTTATGGCCAATAGCGTCCGAGCGTTTAAATCAAAGCTTCCCTATCTCGCGAAGTATGTTGGCGGTTATGGCCATTTCCTCGTCGGTCGCCGGAGCGAGCGGGCTGCGGGCCGGCCCAAGCTTTATGCCGGTTACCATTTCTATAGCGGGGCGAAGTATGGAGTTGGGAAGAAGGCGTCCGTTCTGTCCGGTGGACTTGCAGAAACGGTACATGGGAACGAACAGCTCTTTGGCTTTTTCATTGTCGCCCTGCTCGAAAGCTTTGAATATCGCGCGTATTTCATGTCCGAAGATATGCGCTCCGCCGCTTACCAGACCCATCGCGCCCTGCACGATGGTGGGCAGGAGCATTACGTCGTCGCCGTTGTAGATGGCGAAATCCGGGTCGATGTCCTTGGTCGCGAGGAAGAAATCCGTAACCTGCGTGGGGTTGACGCCGGCTTCATCCTTGATGCCGACGATGTTTTTAATGGCAGCAAGTTCGCGCACGGTTTCTGCCGACATATTGACGCCTACAAAAATCGGGATATTGTAAAGCATGATATTCGCCTTGGTATTCGCCGCCAGGGTTTTGAAGTGGTTTACGATTCCCTGCTGGGTGGGCTTGTTGTAGAAGGGGCATACGACGAGGCACTGCTCAATGCCCAGTTCGACAGCGCGGTTGGTAAGCGCTATGGTTTCCTTGGTAGACGCGCAGCCGGTTCCGGCGATGACGGGCTTCCTGCCGGCGGCGGCTTTTACGGCGGTTTCAATCAGCTTTACGCGCTCATCGAATGTAAGCAGGGAAGCTTCGCCGGTGGTTCCGGTCACGATCAGCGAGTCGCACAGATCATTTACGATAAGGTAGTCGATCAATTTGGCATACTGGCCGCAATCGATGTCTTCATTGGCGTCGTAGGGAGTGATGAGGGGAAGCAGTATCTGGCTATATTTCTTAACAAACGGGTTCATAATATATTTCTCCTTTATTATTTATTTCTTAATTATTATTTTCCGAAAGCGGCGCGAATGGCTTCTTTCTCGTCCTCGGGCAAATAGGTTATCGGGCTTCTGCAATAACCCGTGTCTCTGCCAAGCACCTTAAGCGCATATTTCATCCTTATCGGGAACTGATTACCTCCGAGGCACTGCCATTTGCTGTATAGCGAGGATTGAATCGCCAGTCCCTTTTCATGTTCTCCCGCCTGGGCGTATTTCCACATTTGCACACACTTATCGGGGAAGACGGACAGTATCGCGGATATCGCTCCCGCGGCTCCAAGCTCGAAGCAGGAATAAATCATGTCGTCAGTCGCGGCGTATACGTTGGCGCGGTCTCCAACTTCCATTATATCGGCGTACAGCGCCTGAATGCCGCCAACGCTTTGCTTGATTCCCCGGACGTATTCTGTGTCGTTGACGAGCCTGGCGAACAGCTTGGGAGAAATAGTGTTCTGCGGAACGACGTTGTAAATGATTATCGGCAGACCTACCTGTTCGGATATGGTTTTATAGAAGTCGTACATGCCCTGCTCATTGGGAACCAGAACATTGTAAGCCGTGGGCGTAACCATTATGGCATCCGCGCCGGCCTGCTTTGCCGCCAGTCCCGCGCGAACGGCGTCGCGGGTGCAGGTTCGCATAACTCCGCATACAACGGGCTTGTTTTCTCCGGTATATTCGCGCGCAATCCCGATGAGGTATGCCAGTTCTTCATCGCGCAGCGTAGGGCCTTCGCCAGTGCTGCCGCCAACGCTCAAGCCATCCACTCCCGCGTCGATGCACAGCTTCATCTCATTGCGCAGCAAGTTCTCGGAGATTTCCCCATCACGATCAAACGGGGTAACAATTGGTGGAATAATGCCTCTGAAATTCATGTCTTTATGACACCCCCCAGTCGCTTAGTACGATTGTATGATGTGATACTATCATATGTCATTCCCGTTGTCAATGGTCTTATTGAGTAAATTTAGTATTAATTAAAGGAGCCAACTGCGCCGATTGTAACGTAATATTATAGGAGTTCTCCAGATGAACGCGCAGACGATACAATGCCTCGTCGGTATCGCGGCACTTGATGGCTTTTAGCAGGTTGTTGTGTTCATTAATAGCGCCCGCGTATCCATCGTCGCATTCGAAGGTTACGGTTCTGTATTTGACAAACGCTTCGATCAGTTTCTGGTTGATCTCTATCAACAGCCGATTATCGGTCAATTCGGCTATAGTCGCGTGAAGCGCCTCATCCAGATGAATGATATCGGGCACGTTCACGCAATGGATCGCCCGTTCAAAGCGTTCCTCAATACTCGTCAGCCTCGCCAGTTTTTCGTCCGTATAGCCGCTTATCAACAGCTTTACAGACAGGCTTTCAACGGCTAAGCGCACCTTCATATAATCGGAAATGCTCTCTTTATTGTCAACCACCCATTTGCTCAGCGAATTAGCCTGATTGCCATATTGAGATATGACGTAAGTTCCTCTGCCGCGCGTACTCTCTAAAAAGCCGTGCGCTTGCAGAGTTCGTATAGCCTCGCGAACGCTTGAGCGGCCAACAGAATACTCCGCGCACAGTTCCTGTTCCGTGGGGATTCTATAACCCACGGGGTATACGCTGTTGAGAATCCGTCCGTGTATGCCTTGATATACTACGTCGCTAAGCGTCTGTTTGGCTTCTTGCAGACAGTTATCATTCATTTTCTTCTCACTCCATAGTCGAATAATCGATTTAAGCGCTGATCAGCTAATAAAGCCAAATAACCGCGGAACAAACAGCGCGATTTCCGGTATCATCACGATCAACGCGACTACGACGAATCCCAATATGATAAAAGGCATGGTAGCCTTAATGACCGTTTCAAGCTTTTCATTTCCAACTTCAGCCGTCGCGTACAGCACCACTCCAACAGGAGGCGTAATCAGCCCGACCGTAAGATTTGTGAGCATTATCACGGCAAAATGCACCTCGTTAAAGCCCGCCGCGACCGCAATCGGAGCGAGAATTGGGGCGAACAGCATGACAGCCGCACCCGTTTCCATCCACATACCTACGATAAGCAATATCATGTTGATGATAAGCATCATGACGTATTTATCTCCGGTGATGCTGATAAGCATTTCCGCGAGCCTGTCGGGGATTTTCTCCGTTCCTATGGCCCATGCGAATACGGCGGAAAAGGCGATTATCAGGAACAGGTTAGCGCTGCTCTTGCAGGTCGTCCACAGGGAATCGATCAGTTTCTTCAAAGAGAAGTTGCGGAAGAATATCACGGCGATCAACAGCGCGTAAAGCACGGATAATCCAGCGGCTTCCGTAGGCGTTGAGAATCCGGCGGTGATGCTCACCAAAATGATGAGAGGCATTATCAACGCGATGACGCCGTCCTTTATCAATTCGCGTTTTTCTTCGCGCGTATAGATTTTCTCGTGTTTAGGCAGGTTCAGGCGCTTGCTGTTCAGCTTGACATACAGCATTTGCGTAAGCGCTATCAGGATGCCCGGCACAAACCCCGCATACAGGATCGCGCCGACGGACAGCGACATGACGCCCGCGTACAGTATGGCGACATTGCTCGGAGGTATCAGGGGGCTTTGTATTGAAGACGCCGCCGTTATCGCGCACGAAAAATCCTTTGGATATCCATCCTCGGTCATGGCGTCGATTTCAACCTTACCCAGACCCGCCATATCCGACAGAGCGGCGCCCGATAAACTGCCGAAAATCGTACTGGCTACGATGTTTACATAAGCCAGGCCGCCGCGACGTTTCCCCAGGCGAATGCGCACAAAGTCGAATAGTTTTGTGGATATTCCCGTGCTGACCATCAAATCAGCCGCGAGCATGAACAGGGGAAGAGCCATAAGGGTAAACGAGTTGACCCCCGCGAACATGCGTATGGGAATTGCGGAAAGATTTCCGGGGTTGGTCATCAATATGTATATAAGCGTCGTTCCTCCGATGGAGAAGGCTATCGGCACGCCGATAAGAATCATGGCGATCAGCATTACGGACGCGATCACAAACTCAGTCACCTTCTTCGCCTCCCCTCAAAATACTCTTCAAAATGACTCCTGTGAGCTGTATGCTCATAAGTATCAGGCCTATAATCATAGTGCTTTGCGGAAGTATCATCTGTATACCCATGGTCGAACTCCTCTGGCGGAAACCTATCTTTGAGAAGCTCTGCCACGCAAGGCAGGCGACGACTATGAGCAGTACGAGAACCGCAATTTGAATGACGATATTCAGGTAGCGCTGAACCTTTTCAGGCAGACGCTTGGCGATGAAGTCAACGTTTATGTTGTTCCAATTTTTAATGCCGTTGCTGGCCGCGATGAAGGCGAAGGCGATCATTAAATAACGCGCCAGTTCCTCAGTCCACGGCGGAGTTTTGATAAAGCTGAAGGATCGGGTGATAACCTGTATGGCTATGACCACGACCAGAGAACCACAAAGCGGCACGCTTATCCATTTGACCAGAACGTTAATCGCGTCGAGCAGTTTGAAATACGCGCGCAAAAACCTTGACAATATTATCTCCTCCTTGTTTTCGCTTGTTAAATTCAAAGGGCGCATGTCGGCGAAGGCATGCGCCCATACGAGTTATTATTGCGCGGCGTAAGAATCAACAAGTTCAAGCATTTCGTCAATCAGCGCTCTGTCGAAGTTCTCGTAGAGGTAATCGATAGCGGGCTGCTGGCTGGCATCCTTAAATGTAGCCTTTTCTTCGGCCGAGGGGAAGTAAATCTCAACTCCGTTGGCGGCCAAAGTGGCGAGAGCGGCGGCTTCGGCGGAACGGACGGCGCCGCGGCTGGCGTAGGTAGCCTGACGGCCGGCGCGCTGTACATATTCCTTGTCCTCGTCGCTCAGGCTC
>JAUNBY010000190.1 GCA_030526935.1 Clostridia bacterium | reverse complement strand
TCGTATAAAAAACGGGCGACACGACGTCGCCCTTGAGGTTTCAACTTGTCCTACGGCTTTATATGGCGCGACTTGAAGCGGTCGTGCTTTTTCATGAGGCTCGAGTATTCGCCCGTTCGCGGCGGCGGAGCCTGCGGGGGTATATCGGGCGGCCTGACTATGGTCTTGGACGTGCCTTCCGTCTTAGGCACGGGACGCCTGAGCATATCGATGGGTCTCATAACATCGCCTCCCATGACGATATTATGCGGCCCATCGGCCGGGTATTACGAACGGGAAGGTCATTGCGCGTACCTGTTTATGAGCGAATCGATAAAGTCTATGGCTTCGTCGGCATCGAGCGCGTGGTAAGCGGGGATGTGATTCGTCACATAATCCACGATGGTGTTTGCAATCTGCGCGTCGTTTATTATAAGCGAGTGGTTCATGCCCTTAAGCCTCTTTGTTATGCCTATGTCCATCATTATGCCGGAGTTTTTGCACGCGCTGAGCGCCTGTCCTCCGAACAGAAAATCCTTATAGGTGATGTACATTTTAAAAGGATCTCCCGGATCAAGCATGCGCATTTTATAGTTCTCGAGTATCTGGCGCATTTCGTGGCGAGTGAACGCCGGAAGCGCTACCACGGGATCGCGCGCGCGTCCGGTTCGGGCGAATTCCTCAAGACCCATTCGCGAGTGGACGTATATATTGCTGTGCTCAAACGTGTTCTTATAGCGCTTCTTTTGCGCCGATAAGCAGTCCTTGATCTTTTTGGCCGCGTCGTCGCACTCGATATATCCGAGACTTTTGGCGAACGCTTCCGTCTCAAGATCCGTCATGCGGGAGGCCATAGACTTAAGCGCGTCTACGGACATCGTCGAAAATATGGGATCGGGCTTGATAAGCGCGTAGTCTCCCGACACCTCGAAATCCATTATATCCTGGCCGAAAGGATGCAGATCCGTCTTTTCCGGAAGCGCCTCGGCATATAGCTTCTTATAGCTTTCGTAATTGGCCTTTAAAAACTCAAAATACATACTGTCTTCGAAGCGTATGCAGTATGACACCGCGTTGACGTTCAGCGTAATGGCGTAATACCGCTCGCGGCGGTCGTCTTCGGGGCCATAGGTCAGCTTTATCAGCACGGAGTTTTTCAAAGGCGCGGGCAATTGCTCAAGCGACGCGTCGCGGGAATATATCGCCTTATAGCCCTTTATGCGCAAAAGCGGCATGAGCGAGAACAGCGTCGTTATGCTCTTGCGGTAGTTCTTGTCGGGCAGTACGATCAGCTGCTCTATTTTGCCCGACTTTCCCGATGGTATAAGGGAACCGAGCAGATACGTCATATTCTCAAGCGACGTTCCCTCGCAGCAGTTGATTACGTAAGCCTCGCTCACGCAATCCTTTTTATCGGTAAGGTTTATTATTTCGCTGATTACGTCGGACGACTTTCTCTCGCGGGGTTTATCGGCGTAAAAAACAAAATCGAACTGCGTCGGCTTGGGCGCCGCGTTAGTACCGCCAAATAAATACCTGTCTATCGAGTATCTCGCGGCTACGAGAGAAGAATCGACGAGGTTGATGGATATAAGCCTGTGCAATTCATCCCTTTCCGTGCCGTCTATTTCAAGCGCGTCGCATATGCGCTGTTCGTACTCGGGCGTAAACGAGTTCATGCCCTTCATATACCGCCATAGAGTAGTCTTGCTCATCTGCATTCGAATGGCTAACTCGTCGAATTTTATCTTTTTCTTCCTGGCAATCGAGGAGACGTATCTGTACAGATCGTCCGGACTTATGCTTTTGTGCGGCATTATCTTACTCCCTTCAATAGAGAAATCAATCTGGACATTTATTATATTATTATACGCCCTCTATAGTACGATTTTCAATAGATTTTCTAAAACATGTAAGTTTATTTTTGAATCGGCTTAAAGATTTGTTGCGCGTGAAATCAACCGCTTATTTGCCATTGCAAAAAGCAAACGGGCATTTATGCTATTATAGGATATTTTAATTGTCTAATATGACTGTTTATAATCAGATATGATTGTGATATCTTTAACTGTATTTCTGATACGAATTTGTTCATAAGAATTGACAGTTGTTTTCGCGCTTGTCGGCGCGAATCTATCGATACGGTTTATCACTTATGACGTCGGTACCTGTTTACGATTGTTTTACTCAATAAGGGCTATATTTTGTTGAACACACGCGAACGTGTCCGAACACAATTTGGGCGCGGGACGTTCCTGTTTCGCGGCGCTGAGATATAAGCCTGAGGCGAACCAAAAACGCGACCGCCTCAAAATGCGAGACGGTCGCGCGTAAAGCGATTTTATTCGGCCGCGTTCTCCGGATAGATTATCTCGGCGTTCGATATCCACTCGTTGATCAGGTCGTTGTAAGCCTGAGACTGCCTGGAGGATTCGAGCGAGGACGCTATATCGTCCCTCAAATCTTCGAAAGGCACGATTCCCGGCGCGACGTCGCTTTCGTAGCGGAGTATATGGAAGCCATAGTCTGAGAGCACCGGCTCGGATATATCGCCAACGTTTTCAAGCGCCATTCCGGCGTCTTTAAACTCGCTGACGAACTGCGTCGTGTCGGCGGACATGGTATATCCCGTTTCGGCGGTCGTTCCGGACTTCATCCCGCCGTCCTCGCCGTATTCGTCGATCAGCGTCTGGAATTCCTCGCCCGCCTCTATGCGGCCGGCTATTTCATCGAGCGTGGGCTGAACCGTCGCCATGATTTCGGCTATGCGGTCTACCGTCGCCTGGTATTCCTCGTCGGCTTCGGTAAGGGTTTCGAGGGTCGCCTGAAGGGTTTTAAGCTCCGCCGCGTCGTCCACTCCAACGAGTATGTGCTTGACGTTTCTGAGTCCTTCGGGAACTACGTAAATCACATTGCCAGCGCTCACGTCGGAATCATACTGTGAAAGATCCTCGGCATATCTTTCCTGCGCGTCCGCAAGCCCCTCGTCATACGCCGCCCGTATCTCGTCGTCCGTTACGGAAATGTCCTTTATGGCGTATTCATAGACGTTTTCATAGGTCTTCGTGCCCTTAAGACTTTCGACTATCGAATCGATGGTATAGCCTTCCGAGTCGAAATAGGCGATGGTATTCGCGCGAACCTCGTCCTCGGTCAGTCCCGCGGACGCGAAATACGATTTATAAGTGGTTATGGAGTTTTCGTAGCTCGCCTCCGCCTCGGCGGTGAGTTCGGCCATCTGCTCGTCGGTCAGCGCGTCGAGTCCCAGTTTTGAGGCGTTGTCGAGTATTATCTTTTCCTGTATAAGCATATTCAGCGCGTAGCTCGAAAGCGACTGCTGCATTTCTTCGCTTGAAACGTCTATGCCGTAAGACTGGTACATCGTCGCCAGATACTGATAAGCGCCCGATATGTCGCCCAGCGTTATCTCGCTTCCGTTGGCTATGGCCAGAACAGTTGAGGTTGAGGGGGTGGTCGTTTCGGTCTCCTGCTCCGCGACGGCGGCGAAGCTAAGCGCCATTACGAGCGCCATCATCAGTGCGAATAGTTTCCTTTGCATAATAAGCCTCCAATTATATATATCTCATTGTATATTCGACATCAAAAGACATTATTCCTTGTTTCCCGCGAGATTTTATTGAAAATTAACTGGATCGACTTTATATCGTTCCCGCTCTCTCGCCGCTGTTTGCCGCCGTCAATGCCTGCGTTTTACGGCGGCTTGTCGCTACGCGAACATATCCGCGGCGAGCTTTACGATGACCAGCGCCAGAACCGCAACCATGACGAAGCGCACGAGCCTGGCTCCGACTTTCAGGGCAAGCGACGCGCCAATATAGCCCCCGGCGATGGAACATATCGCGGCGGGTATGGCCAATTGATACAGTATCTGTCCCTGAACGGCGAAGGATACGAGGGCGGCCAGATTGCTCGCGAGGTTGACGACCTTGGCGCTTCCCGAAGCGGATACTGCCTGCATTCCGGCCAGCCAGATAAACGCCAGAATCAGGAAGGTTCCCATTCCGGGGCCGAAGAAGCCGTCGTAAAAGCCCAGCACGGCTCCGACGCCCATGCATATCCAGATGGTTTTCGCCGTGACGGGGGCGTTTTTTTCACGGGTATCGCGCCTGATAAGCGTGAGAAACGCGACTATGGGAATCGCCACGAGCATTATGACGCGAACGTAGTATTCGGGAGTGAGGCATTGCGCCCAGGCTCCAAGATAAGATGTCGGAAGCGCAAGACACGCGGCCGCGAGCGCGGGTTTTAAGAGGATCACGCCGCTTTTGAAAAACCGCGCCGTCGCCAACGCGGTCCCCATGCAGGCGGAAAACTTGTTCGTACCCGAGGCCATATGCGCGGGAAGTCCCGCCAGAAGATACGCGGGAAGGGATATAAGCCCGCCGCCTCCGCCGATGGAATCGACGACGGACGCGAGAAAGACCAGCGGGCAGACGATCAGATACATTTGTGCGTTGACAGCCATAAGACGCCTTTCTGTATTGGGATAACTTCTACCTTCCCGAGTAGGTATACCCTTCTTTTTCGTAAACGGCCATCCAGCCTTTGAAGCGCTGGAAAAACTCTTCGTTATTCATGGTCTTATCCATCATGCCGATCAACTGCTCCGTCATTTCGGAATTGGAGCTGCTGCTGAGAAGTTTTCTGACCTGATACATGCCTTCCAGTTCCCGCTGTGAAAGCAGCAATTCCTCGCGCCGGGTGGAGGACTTGTTGAGATCTATCGCGGGGAATATCCGCCTCTCCGACAGCTTGCGGTCGAGGTGCAATTCCATATTGCCCGTGCCTTTGAACTCCTCGTAGATAATGTCGTCCATGCGGCTTCCGGTCTCGACCAGAGCCGTGGCTATAATTGTGAGGCTGCCGCCGAACTCGATATTTCTGGCCGCGCCGAAAAAGCGCTTGGGCTTGTAAAGCGCGCTTGGATCGATACCGCCCGACAAAGTGCGTCCCGAAGGCGGAACCGTGAGGTTATAGGCGCGCGCGAGCCGCGTGAGGGAATCCAGCAATATCACTACGTCGCGTCCCGATTCCACTAGCCTTTGCGCCCTTTCTATAACCATTTCTGATATGCGCGTGTGGTTTTCCGGAAGCTCGTCGAACGTCGAGTACACGACCTCGCCCTTAGTCGAGCGCTGCATGTCGGTGACTTCCTCCGGGCGTTCGTCGATGAGGAGTATTATGAGCTTTATCTGAGGGTAATTAGTCGTGATTGCGTTGGCGATCTTTTTGATTAATACCGTCTTTCCCGCTTTGGGCTGCGAGACTATCAGTCCGCGCTGCCCCTTGCCTATCGGAGCCATCATATCAATTATGCGAAGCGCGAGGTCATTTTTCCGGGCGGGGGTTTCGAGCATTATGCGCTCGTCGGGGTGTACGGGCGTCAATTCTTCAAAACGCTTGCGGTTAACCGCGTCGTCGGGGGAGGAGTCGTTTATGGAATTGATGAGAAGCAGTCCGCCATAGCGCTCGCCCTCGCGCACGGGGCGCATTTTGCCCTTGACGTAATCGCCGGTTCGAAGGTTGAACCGCCTTATCTGCGTCATGGATACGTATACGTCCTTTGGCCCGGGCGAACAGTTTTCATTGCGCAAAAAGCCATAGCCGTCGGGAAGTATCTCCAATACTCCCTCGCCGTCCATGCACTCGCCGCTTGCCAGTAATTCGTTCAGAGTCTGGTTGGGCGCGTCGGAGGCATTGCGTGGCGAAACGCGCCCCGGTTGCATGCGCGACGGTTGCTGCTGCTGATAAGGTTTCGCGTACTGCGAAGCGCCCTGCTGCGACGCCGGCTGCGGCGCCTGAGAAGTCTGGCGCACAAATCCGTTTTGCTGCGTAGTAAAACGGGGATAGCGCTGATAGGATGGCTGAGCGGGTTGGCCAGGCTGTGCGAATTGAGGCGATTGCTGGGACTGTTGAGGCTGAACGGGGGTATAGGGTTGCTGCGACGTCCTGTCGCGCGGCGAACCGTCCGCGTTGGGAGCGGCGGCGCTATTATCCTGCGTCGGATTTACGTTCATACGGCGCGCGGCGTAATCGTCCCTTGAGGGTACGGGCGTCTCGCCGTCCCTGTTATAATATGGTCTGCGCGCGTAGGGGGCGGCCGGAGCGCTTTGCTCCCGTTGCGTTTTTTCAACGGAGGGCGCGGCGATCGCGGGAGACTGCGCCTGCTCCGTTTTTTCTGCGGAGGGCGCGGCTAAAAAAGGCAATTGCCTGATTTGCGACTTGACGGTCGCTTCCGCTGATTGGGCGTCGCCAGGCTCATCGCC
>JAUNBY010000189.1 GCA_030526935.1 Clostridia bacterium | reverse complement strand
AAACGGGCTACGCCGACCGACGACAAAGAAGTATGGCGTAAAAGAAATGTGAAGACGGGCGTTGAGACTTGTGTCAACACGCTCCGGCGCGGATTGTATCAACCGCCAAATCAACAAGGAGGTTTAGTTTATGAAGCACATCGCGAGAGGGATGGTTATTGCGCTCATTATCTGCGTTGCGCTCGTTTGCCCGACCGCGGGGGCGGAAGCTTCTGGCGACGGCATAGTCACGAGGCGCGCGCTGATAATCGGAAACGTCAACTACTCAGGTGGCTTTAACAGGCTGCCGGGGTCCGATATGGACGCGTACAGAATGGGCGCGGTCGCAAGATCCGCCCGCTTTGACGGAAACGCGTTCGAGCGGGTTGAAGTGTATATCGACAGAACTGTCAGGCAAATATTGAGGCTGGCAAACGATTTGGCGGCTTGGGGACAGGACGGCGACGACGTTACGCTGTTCTATTTCAGCGGACACGGCATGGAAAAGGATGCGCATATTAGCGAGCCGTCGATTGCGGGCATAGATTCGAGCGAAGCCGATCCGACGGCTCACCCTCCGGTCTATTTTAAGGATTTAGCGGAGGTATTCGACAAAATCCCGGGACAGGTGGTTCTGCTCATAGACGCGTGTCACTCGGGCGGGGCTATAGGAAAGTCTATAGAAGCGGCATCGCCAAACTGTTTCAACAATCGGGTTATCTCGCTTTTCTCAAATTCAAGGAGCAAGGCCGCGTTTGACAAGACAAAATATAAGGTCATCACGTCTTGCGCGAGTAACGAAATGAGCGCGGGTTCGTTTATTGCCGGCACTCTCGGAGGATCGTTCACGACGCCCATGGTTGAGGGCGCGGGAATCGATTACTCGACGGGGGCGGCGTATAAAAACATGCCGGCGGACGCCGATAATGACGGCGTGGTGACGCTTAACGAGGCGTATGTATACGCCGGAACGAACGCTAAATACTTTAACGCCGGTCAGAACGCCCAGGTATACCCGCAGAACAGCGATTTCGCGCTTTTTGCGAGAACCGAAGCGGCTATAACAGCGCTTCTTCCGGCTAAAGCGACGCTTCACGACGGTGGGCAGACCGTTCAATTGGCGGCGGCTATGTCCGGCAGTCGAAGCGCGTCCGAGGTAATATGGACCTCTGACGACGAGAGTGTAGCGACAGTCGATTCCAACGGACTTGTTACGGGCGTCAAAGCGGGAAAGTGCAAAATAACGGCTACGTGCGGAAAAACGTCTCTTTCAAGCGTCATAACGGTCAAAAAGCATGCCGTCAAGTCGATCTCGCTCGACGCGAACAGCGTCGATATTAAGCTCTACGAGGCGCGCAAGATGCTCGTGACATATAAACCCGCTACCACTACGCAGCGCAAATTGAAATGGTCGTCGTCGAATCCCCTTGTGGCGACGGTGTCCGAAGACGGAACCATACGCGCCTTGGGGCTTGGCAAGGCTATCATAACCGCGAAGGCACAAAACGGGAAGAAGGCCAGAGTCAATGTAAACGTCGTATCTCCCATCGTTCTGGACGATTTCACACTGTCGGCGGCTAAGCTTACGATAACTGAAGGCATGTCGGCCGCGCTTACCGCTAAATTCACTCCCGAAGACGCGAGCGACAGATATATTTATTGGGACACATCCAACGCTTCGGTCGCCTCCGTCAACGACCACGGAATAATAAAGGGCAATGCGACGGGAAGCGCCGTGATAACCGCGACGACATTGGGAGGCGTGAAACGCGCGTGCGACGTGACTGTGGTTCGCAACGAGCGCACGTTTAAAAACGATGAAAACCCCTCGAATTGGGATCCTCATACTCCCTTGCCCGTAAGCAACGGCATATATTACACGGTAGAAAAGATGTACTACACAGGCGATTATCTGTGCTGCGACTTTTATCTGGCGAATACGGGCTCGCCTTATGGCGACAGCGTGGCCCTGGGCCTTGACCATCCGTATGTATACATATGCAAATGGGGAGATACGCCCATCGACCCGGATGAGCGCGAAACCGTCGCGCACGGATTCTGCGAGAGCGTAACGTTTGAAAAGCCCGTCAATAAAGGCGAGAACACGACCTTTACTCTGAAACTTCCCCGCGAGAGGGCGCAGAATTTAGACCTGGCAACAGGAGGCTATAAGATATTTATATCTACTGTAGTTAAGACCGACTAGAGCGTCGGCACACTCTGATAAAAGAAGGGATAAATATATGAAGAAGCTAATTATCGTTCTCATCGCGGCATTGTGCCTGTCCGTTTCAGCGTTCGCGGCGCAGGCGGTTGAGGTTTCAACATGGGACGAGCTTTTTGCCGAAGTCGAGAAAAACGACGTTCTCGATATTACTATCACCGCCGACTTAGTGGCGACAAAGGGATTGTATCTCGACGGGAAATCCGGGTCGATAGACGGCGGCGGGCATGTGCTCACGCGCGACGAAAAATACTTGGAAGCGATAGTGTTCTATTCCAACGATCCAAAGCCGTTTACGATAAAGAACGTCATACTCGACGGCGAAAAGGACAAGCGTGAACAGGGCGTTACCCACCCGCTGCTGTTCGCGGGAAACTGCGAGCTTACGCTCGAGGATGTAATTGTTCGCAACAACAAAAGGATTTATAACGGCGGCGGAGGCATAGACGCCTATGGCGAGAAATGCGATTTGACGCTTAAAGGAAAGTGCGCGATAACAGGCAACGAGTCCTTCAACGTCGAGGAGGGCGTAGGTTCCGGCGGAGGTATATTAGCGAATAACGGGGCAAAGGTCACGATTGGAAAAGACGTGGACATAAGCGGGAATTACGCGGTTGACGGCGCGGCGGTAATGTCGCAGTTCTACTCGAACGTAGTATTTCAAGACGGCTTCGTAATGGGAAAAGAAAACCGCATAAACCCCGCGTTTCCCGAAGGAGCCGTAGTATCCGCCATGGATCGCGGGTGCATCACCCTTGGCGATAACGTGCGGATTCTCTCCGACAACGAGCAGATAAACTCAGTCATGCTTCACTCATCATCGTTTATAAAGACGCTTCCGTCTTATAAATCGTCTAAAACGTCCATAAAGCTGTCACAGGACTATATGTCTACAGACCCCGACGGGACGTTTACGCTGGTCGAGGGAACAAATCTTTCCGTAGATATGTTCAAGGATATAAAGACGGAACTGCAAATTGAGGGCGCTAAGATTGATACAAGCATGTCGGTATCGGACGACGGCACAAAGATAAGCGTATCGTTTAAGTATATCGCTGAAACATGGAATGGTTTAACGGCGCTCGCGGAAGTGTTCAAAAAAGAACCCGCGACTATACTTCTTGAAAAAGACATTCAGGCGACCGGCGCCTATAAGCCCGAGAGCGGTTGCGCGGCCATAATCGACGGGCAGGGTCACACCGTCACAAGAGCCGTCGCGGGCGACATCATAACTATCGCCGAGAACGAAGACGGCGATACATACAACCTGACGCTCAAGAATATCACGCTCGACGGCGCTAACGGCGAAGGGCTAAAGGGCCGCGCGGTAAACGTCGGCAAAAACGCGAATCTCACGCTTAATAAGGCTGTGATAAAGGGACACGAGGCCGAACAGGACGGCGCGGGAATAGCGCTTTCGGACAAGAACGCCACGCTTAACGTGACGGGCGAATCGAGCGTGACGGGCAACAAATCCGCCGGTAACGGGGGCGGCGTATATACAGCGGGAACTATCAAGCTATCCTCCGGGCTTAATGTGACCGGAAACAAGGCCGCGACAGGTGGCGGAATGTACATGGTGGACGAAGCGCAATTGTCTATAAACGCAAAACTATTTGTGTCGGATAACACAAACGCCGACAGTAAAGTGTCGAATATATACTATGGCAATGGCGCGTTTATGACAATTATCGACGCGGCTAACATGAAGGGAAGCGAAATCAACCTTTCGACGATACACCACGAACACGATATATTTATCGCCAGATGTTCAAAGTCGGGCGACGACGAAGTCGTTCTCGACGAGAAGTATATTCGATACGACGGAGAAATATACGACGGAAGCGATATGTCCTTTGTGTTTGAAGGCCCCAGTGCCGCTATGGATCAGATAATCTTCTCGCGCAGTAATTTCAAGGCGAAGACATTCGCGGGTATTTGTATGGGTGCGCTTCTCAAGGTTGACGACATGGCTCTTAACAACGACATAACCGTAAACGCGGATTCAAATACCGCGCGATTCCTGTTGGACACGCGCATAAATGGCACAAATGAAATGTACTCGATAAAGGGAGATATGGGCGACAACCCTCTATTCGCCATAACAAGCGAAACGTCTCTCATACTTGACAACATTTCAGGCATAGAGAGCATTATTGAAGTCGACAACTCAGGATTGACGCTGAGCGGCAAGACCAGCGGCATAGCGCAGATACGCCTTCTAAACGGCGGCATGGTACACACGACGGGCTTTGAAGCGCCAGACGATCCTGATACCGTCGTCGCGACGCTGGTTCCCGACAAGTATCAGGCGGGCTTGCGCGTCATTAGCGAAGCTACCGGGAAAGACATGGCGTATTTCAGGATCAGGGACGACGAAAAAGGCGGCAAGTGGACTATAGACAAATCCGGCTGCCTGTGGCCGTTAGACGTTCCGGAGCCTGCAAAGCCCTACGTAAAGCATGCAGACGGAACCGTCACGGAATATGATACTATATCTCTAGCTCTTTCCGCCGCCAGGACCGGTGAGAAGGTACTCGTTCCGACCGACATAGTTCATACGGGCGGCATCACCATACCTGAGGGCGTGGAGCTTATAACCTCGGGACATATGTCAACTTCCGCCGACAACGCGGGCGCGCTCACCATATCCGAAGGCGCGACTTTCACGACCCGCGACAGCGAAAACGTGTACATATCATCCGCGTCAAACGAGGCTGGAGAAAAGGGTTCGTATTTTAACGCGCTCGACATTTCTGGAACATACTCAAACGGCGGAAATTTGATTTTGAAAGACGCCAAATCTACAGGCAACGGAATGCTTGCCATGCTTTCGTCGGGAAGCATTGAGCTTGATGGCGAATCCCAAATAGGCAAAGTGAAGCTAAACGAGAACTACATTATACTTGGCGAGGCGTTTACGGCGTCGGATACGGCGGCGACCTTGTATATCGGCAAGGATGATTACAGCGAAAACCAGATCGTGCTATTCTTCAAAGGCTCGGATCAGGGTAAATTCGCGAAGTATTTCAAGCTCGGCGACGCCCCAAGCGACAAGTGGTATATAAACGAGGACGGTATGCTGGCTACAAAGACGCCCGCGCCTGTTGAAAACACCCTGCTTCTCGACAAGCTTATACTCGGCAAAGGAAAGAAGATTGCCGCTAAGAACATATTGCCTTTCGCGTTTACGGGAAGCGTAACTTGGACGAGCGGCGACGAGAAGGTGCTTAAAATCGCAGGTAAAGGTAAAAACGTTAAGCTCTCCGCCTTGACGCCTGGAGAAACGACGCTTACGGCCAAGTTTGGCGGGGAAACCGTTCAAACCATACCCGTGACGGTAGTCGCTAAAAAGCTGGGGGTTGCGTCTGTTTCGGCGACGAATTCCATCACGTTAAAACTTGGCAGTTCAAAGACGCTCTCCCCAAAGGTGAAACCGGCTACCGCAAGCGACAAGACGCTCAAATGGTTCACGACCGACAAATCCGTTGCGACGGTTGACGACTCAGGAGAGATAAAAGCCACAGGGAAGGGCAAGTGCAAAGTATACGCCATTGCCGCTTCGGGTGTACGCAAAGTTATAAACGTGACGGTAAAAAACGCGGCGAAGGAGAGCGTACAGAGGGTAGACAGAATAATTAATTTATTCTGACTTTGATCCGCAGACGTCGGGCGGATTGCTGTTCGCTGTAGCCGACGAACAAGCCGGGGAACTTATAAGGCGATTGGAGGAGCGCAAAGTGCGCGCCACCGCGATAGGATACATGGCAAAATTCGACGGCAAGTCCATACGCGTGGAAATGTAGCGTCCCTGGCCCAGTCAAGGACCACCGGCTAAGCCGGTGGTCCTGGGGAGCGCAATGCGCTCCCGCCCGCGTGCTTACCGCACGGCATGAGGCCGACAGCGGGCGACGCATTGGACGTATTGGGAACGGTCAAACCAACACTCGGCCGCAAACCCGCAAATTACAGGCTGGCGGGCGCGCAATGCGCGCCCGCCCGTATGCCATCAGCACGGCTTGCGGCCGACAGCGGGCGGCGCATGGGGAACGGCCAAACCGACGCTCGGCCGCAAACCCGCAAATTACAGGC